>JAEEPV010000303.1 GCA_016284975.1 Solobacterium sp. | reverse complement strand
ATGTTCGACCCAGATCATGTGGTAGCCTTTTTCTCTTGCCTGCTCATCCAGAATGCCCTGCAGGGTAGCCATGTTCTTACAGGAGACATGCTGGTACATGATGATGATATCGATATTCCAGGCTTCACACTGCCGCCACAGTTCATCAACGACATTCTGATATCCGCCATTGGTATGGCGCCGCATGACCATTCGCTCATACAGGCGTGAAAGATCGTTCAGTGCGGTTTCCTGATCTTCCGTCTCCAGCGGCTTTGTGAAGTTCAGACTTTCCATTTCTACCAGAACGTCTACACCCCAGCAGTTTGCCAGCCAGTTGCTGAAGTTGGCATAGTAGTGTGCCGGGCAGGACCACACGATGGCGCGGTATTTCATCTTGCCGGGCCATGCCTCTTCTTTGCGCTCATATGCATCGAGCATCAGTTTCTGAACCTTTTTGCAGGTCTTAATGACCCGCGGATCACTTCCGCCGTCCATTTCATAATTCCATTTGCGGAATAATTCGTAGCACGGACCGATGATCTGCGGATATGGCGTCTTGTTGACTTCCCACTTTTCCAGCTCATAGGCAGTTTCTTCATTGAACCGCTTCATGCAGGTAAAGTAGTTGTTCCAGTCCCACTTCTCTCCCGTCAGATTCTCAACAAACCGGATGCATTCCTTCACATCTTCGGTCGCGTCTTCCACGGTCTCTTCATATTCGTAGCGGACCGGGAATGTCAGATGGAATACCGGAAGATCCGGGAACCGTCTTGCGACATAGGAAGATGCCATAACGGAACCGTCACAGGGCATGGAACTTGAGATAAATCCTTTGCCCATGTGAGGAAGCGCATCTACGACAAGCGCGCCGCACTCACTGGAAGGAACCGGACAGGTATCCGCCGGAAGACCGAAGCTTTCCACCGCATCGAGATACGGGATGCAGGTGAGCTGATCAATCTCCGATACCAGGAATACCGGCATCAGCTGATACGGAATCCCAAGCAGATTCGGGAAGCCGGCCATGATCTGCCCCATTGTCATCTCATCGAAGAGAATGGTTTTATCATTTAGCTCATCACTGTTTCCATTGCGGTGGTCACATTTACTCAGGAAGACCAGGTTTTCCGCGACATACCGGAAGATGCAGTAGATCATCTCATGCGACATCTTCAGTGCATTGCCGCGCTGGCCCATCGTGTTCTTATCCATGAAACCGACACAGCACATATAGGAGATCATCCACCGGTAATAGAAGGTTGCGTTCAGAGCAGGAACCAGATCTTTGGAGAAAGTTCCCAGCAGCATCCCCCACATGCGAAGCCATTCATAGAAATCGACACCGGTATCACGGATTCCGCGCCATTCCCGGCGGACCGTCGCCATATCTTTGTCACGATAAAGCTTGCCGAGTCGTTTCTCACCATGGAGCAGTACATCCATACGTTCCTGATTGCTCATATTCGCAAACGCAGCGGCTTCGGATTTCACACGCTCCAGATCGCTCTTCAGGTTTTTACCCTGACGGCTGAGGAATGCCTTCCAGTCGGCTTCTTTCACCATCTCACCGATGATCGAACCGATCTCTTTCAGGTTTTCTCCCTGCGCCTTCCAGTCCATTTTGTCTTTGGCACGGAAAAAGGATGGATTCGGATATTTGATTCGTGTCATTCGCTGGACGCCTCCTTTCGTTCGGATGCAGAATTCAGCGGAATTCCCTTATGGATTCGCTTGATCTCCAGAGATTCCACAAATGCCTGGAATCTGGTTCGCAGCTGACCGGAAGATCTTGCGTTATAAGGCCGGTCGATGGAAAGCACAGGCCAGCCTCTCTCCTCACTCATAATGTGTGAAACCAGTGCTCTCTCGAAGCCCCAGAAATCACAGAATTTCATCTGTTCATAGATGATGCCGTCGGCATGGAACTCTCTTGCCAGACGATCCGCGGTATCACGGCGCTGTTTCACTTTCTCATCCGAGATATAGCGTGCACATTCGCTGTGTTCCATATAGAACCGGCAGATCTGTTCCAGGGCATCTTCATCATCATTCAGTTCGATCACTTCACGTCCGGGAGTCGAACCATAACAGTAGCGGTCTGCCACGACAAGCGCACCGCAGTCTTCAATCAGTTTTGTGAGCGAAGGATCATCGATCTCACTTCCGACGATTGCGACTCTTGCCCGGAATGCCGGTTTGGGATCCGGCTTGCGGCTCTTCAGTTCTTCCAGTGTTTCTTCCAGATACGGAAGGATCAGATACTTCGGACAGGTATAGCTCACCAGATTCAGAATGTGATACTCATAACCGGTGATAACCGGGTTATCCGCTTTTCGCATCTCACCGATTTCCGTGAGAATCCGGCAGACCTTATTATGTTCTTCGACTGCCTTGCGGATTGCCGCATCGCTGATGTCCACTCCGAGGTTTTCATGCATGACATCCAGAAGTCGTATCTTCATCTGTTTGACATAGTGCCGTACAGAATAATCAGTTACCTTGTATGGCATGTCGGTATGCGTTACGAAGAACTTCTCCTTCTGATTCATTTTCAGAATCTCAAAGTGTTCGTAGAAACGGTTCATTGCCGAGCAGGCATCTACGCCTGCCAGCCCGTCCAGAAACTGAAAGCCTCCTTCGATGCCGCGTTCTACCAGAGAACGGGCAAACTCGCATGTGTAATTCGACATGTAATATGTCGAGATGTCAATGGATCCTGTCCGCGGTGCTCTTAAGCGTACCGAGAAACAGTTGTCAACGTTCAGCAGAACTTCCGGGATGTGATAACACGTATACCCGATTGCCAGCTTTCCGTCCTGTTTGGCCTTCTCAACAAGCTCGTTATCTGCGTTTTCGAGCAGGTTTTCAAAGGTGATCAGATGTTTCAGATCGCGCAACTCCTATCGCCTCCTTTTCTATATCAGTTCCATTATCTTCAGCGCTTCATATGCGCCTTTCATGATTGGTGAATCTTCCGGCAGTTCAAAGACGCTGCACCCGCGGATATCATTGCTGGCATGACTGTCATCCGTACCGATGATTGTCAGCAGCGGAATCCCGGCCTCTTCCAGCAGCGTAATGGCACCGGATTCTTTCAGCAGTTCCACATCGGACGCACGGTTGATGATCGCTCCGCATTTCTCGTACATCACCAGTTCGTCCGCAACACGCTTGATCGTCTTGATTACCTGAATCCCTTTTCGGGAAGGATCCGTGATCAGAAACAGATGGGTTACCTTCTCCATGACCCTTCGGTTGATCTGCTCAATGCCTGCTTCTCCGTCGATCACCACATAATCAAAATCTTTCGACAGCATATTGATGACTTCTTTCAGATAAGCGTTCACCTTGCAGTAACAGCCTGCGGCTTCCGGTCTTCCGATAGCCAGAAATGAAAACTTCCGGTTTTCCACCATCGTGTCGAAAATACGGAACCGTGCTTCGTTCAGCATTTCGATTGCGGCTTTCGGTTCCCCGTTCTCAACTCTGGTAATGATTGTTTTACGGATGTTATCCAGCGTTTCTGTGACCTCTACGCCAAGTGCCGTTGAAAGCCCGATCGCGGGGTCCGCATCGATTGCGAGAATCCTTGCGTCGGGATGGATATTGGAGAGTATGCGGACAAAAGCGGCAGAAACAGAGGTTTTGCCGACACCTCCCTTTCCGGATACTGCGATTATTCTGGTATTTTCCATGTTTTCCTCAACTGTTTCCATCATACTACAGAATGTGTAAGCGTTTTCACTTTTATATATAAAACCATTGTATTTCAGACGATTCCATCATTCGTTTCACGGTATTGCAAAGGATAAAAAAAAGGAGAACGGTACGTTTCGTCCTCCTCAGATATCTGCTCTACAAAATCGGTATGCGTATCGTACAGTCGCTCAGCGGCCAGGTACTGCATGCGTGAATATAGCCAAACTGTTTGTCGGCTCTTCTTCGGCCATCCCCTTCCGGTGCCACAAATACATCACCTTCCAGCAGTTCCGTACGGCAGAAGCCACAGGCTCCGGATCGGCAGCGGGAGTTGTTTTTGATTCCGGCACGTTCGAGCGCCACCATGATCGGTTCGGTCGAATCCGCTTCGATCACGTCTTCCTGAATTCCGCGAAGTACTGTAAGGCGGAACTTCTTTGGTTCAAAATCCTTCGGATATCCTTCTGCTGCAGTCACATCGCGCGGTGCTCCGAAAACTTCCATACGAATCCGTCTTGCCGGAACATTCAATGCATCGAGTTCGCCTTTGACGAAGTGATACATCGGCAGCGGTCCGCAGACAAAATAGGTGGTATCTCCATTCGAATACTTTTTGATCAGATCTCTCGAAAGGAAACCCTTCTCCCCTTCGTAATCCTCTTCACCGCTGATGACATTGACGAATTTCACCTTGTCACTCTGAATCGCCTTAAGCTGTTTTTCAAGAATGATGTCTTTGGTCGATACCGAACCGTAAAGAATCGTCAGATTCATATCCAGTGTTCCATGTTCGATTTCTTTTGCCATGGAATAGAACGGCGTAATGCCGCTGCCGCCTGCCAGTGCCACGACATTTTTCGCATCCCGCAGCGGCTCATAATAGAACTCCCCAAACGGAAGATGCGCTGTAAACGTATCGCCTTCCTTTACATTGGCATACAGCCAGTTTGACGCAAAACCGGTATCCGGTTTTCCGTTACGAACTGTCAGCTGAAAGAGCGGATGTTCCCCGGTGCGTGCTTCAAACGGAGCACTGGAAATAGAATACGGTCTTGTGGTGATCGTTTCGCCGATCCTGAGATCCAGCGAACAGTACTGACCTGCCTGAAACGGCGGAAGCTTGTCCCCTTCGCAGGCTTCAAAGGTAAACCGGCGTGCGGTAGGAGAAACATCTTCAGCCTTTGTTACAACAACATGCGTTACTTTTGGATGAAGCTCATTGGCAACTTCCTTAATATGATCCTTGTAGATATTTTCCGGGCTGCCGGATTCGATCAGTTTGCGTCTCGCGCTGGTTACACGGTTGGCACCGAGAACATCTTTCAGAAATCCATATACTTTCATACCGCAGCCTCCTTTGCCATCTCTTCCAGGATGATCTTGGAAGCGATCCTTCCGTTATTGATATTGCAGGCCATGCCGTCTCCGACCAGCTGATGACTCGCACATCCGACCAGACCTTTGATGTACTGTTCCTTTTCGATATCCTCCAGACGCCCGACAACGGAATTGTCCATCGAATGCTGGTAACCGTAGATACCGCCCCGGTACATGCCGGTATAGCGTGCAACCGTCATTGGAGATTCGATCTCGATCTCGACGATATGATCCAGGAGATTGACTCCAAGATGCGCACTGACCTGTTCGATCATCTGCTTTGCGATCGAACGCTTCATCTCGTAATAGTTGTCGGCGTTGACATCATCAAACGCTTCCGGCAGCGGAAGGTTGGTAATGGAAAGACTGGTCATGCCTTCCGGCGTACAGCCCGGATTTGCATAGTTCAGACAGATTGTTGTGACATAACTCCACCCGTCGTGCTTTCTGCCTTCTGCCCAGAAGACATCGGTGTCAAACGGGACCTCACTGGAGAACACGGAATACGAATGAATGTTCAGATCTTCCGGTTTTCTGTCCAGCAGCATAACAACCGAGAACGTCGTAACCGACATCGGCATCGCATTGGCATACTTCCGTGCCTGCGCCGGAACCTCTGACTGCGGTTCGATCATTGTACCGTATACAGTATTGGGATATGGTGCGCTGGCAACATAACGGGCATGGATCTCATCTCCGCGGGAAGTACGAACGCCATAGACATGTCCGTCTTTTACGAGAATCTTTTCTACATTCTGACAGTATTCATACTGTACGCCCATCTCTTCTGCCCGCTTCTGCATGGCCAGTGCCATCTCGTGTGAGAAGCCTCTTGCGACAAAGCTTCCGCCTTTCATATAGTCTGCCATCAGGAACGCGTAGATTGTAAACGGCAGCGTGCTGAGCGGCTGTCCGACATAGATCCAGTATGCGGAGAGAATCTTCTTGACGTTCTCCGGCAGATCAAATGCCTGATCAAGCACTTCCTTTGCGGAATAGCCTGCGGTCTTGACCAGCTCCTCATGTTTCAGCAGCATCTGCAGCTTGGAAAGCGTATGTTCATTCAGGTACAATGTGGATTCATACACCTTGAGACAGAGCTCCAGAAGCCGGTTGACTTCAGCCTTTGTGCCGGGATACTGCGCATCGATTTCATCCGCGCATACCCAGGTGCCGTCATCTCTTCTGCCGGCGTGAAGCTCGATATCGATATTATCTTTCGGAGAATACAGATCATATGCCTCCGGTACCCGAAGCCAGTCGATTGCGACCTTCATCTCATCGAGATACTTGCGGATATAGAGCGGATCTTCGATCGGGCCAAGCGACATCATTTCATGAAGCGTTGCCTCCATCTCAATTCCGCCGCGCACAAAACTCGTGGCGACTCCGCCCGGGAGGTTGTGCCGTTCCAGCACGAGTACGGACTTCCCCTCACTGGCAAGACGCATTGCACAGCTCATTCCGGCCAGTGCACCGCCGATGACAATCACGTCATAATTATCTTTATAAAATGCCATAGGTACTCCTTTCTGGTTTAACCACCAATATTATAAAACGCGCTCTTCTGTAAGCGCTCACAAATTTACTGATATGTGATTGTTATTTTCTTTTTTACAGGATAGACTTTAGAAAACTGGTTTGTGGTCAAACCAAAACTGGAGCATGTATGGAAATTGGAATTATTGAAGCACCTACCGTCAAACAGCTGTTTATAGAAAAGATCGCCGGACTGATCATCAGCGGTGAACTGAAGCCCGGTGACAAACTGCCCAGTGAGCGGGAACTCGCTTCTCAGGCAAGAATCTCAAAGTCTGCCGTTCACTTTGCGATGGCGGAGCTGGAACGGCTCGGATTTGTTAAAACCAATGCACGGCACGGTACTTATGTCAGTGACTACGCAAAAGACGGCACGATTGAAACTCTGAGTCTTCTGGTAAATTTCAGCGGAGAGAGTTTTCTGGAGCGCAATCGGATGGAAGATATGCTGGAGATGCGTATGGCAATCGAAGGCAAAGCGGTAGAACGGCTTGCTGAAACACTGACGAAAGAATCAGTCGCTCTGCTGGAAGAAGATATCCAGCGAGCGGAAAAGACCGCCGCAGAGAAAGCCGATCTGCATTCTCTGGCGCTGTGCTTTTTCGATTTCCATCATGATATTTGTTTTGTCTCTGGAAACTTCATTCTTCCCCTGCTGTTCAATTCCTTTCGTACGGTTACCCTCACCTATTGGGAACATGCCATTCGCTTTCTCGGCCGGGAAAAATGTATACAGCTGATGAAGGACCTGCTGAAGGTGCTGAAAGAGAAAAATGCCCGGAAATCCATGGCTTTTCTGAAACAGGAATTAGACATGTATCTCACTCTGGTGTCCGACAAATAATAACGCAATCCCAAAACAAAACCGGAAATCCGGTTTTTAATTTCTGCGATATTTCTTTGAGTAATGGTATAGTTATATGCCGAAAGCGTAATCTTTCGGGGGATTTTTATGAAGAAAAATGCAACTGGTGCAATGATGCAGTACTTTGAATGGTATCTGCCCAAAGACTGCGGTCTGTGGAATAAAGTAAAAAATGAAGCTGCAGAGCTTGCGGAAAAAGGAATCACGGCTCTCTGGCTCCCTCCTGCATATAAGGGTCTGAAAGGAAATGACGAGGTCGGATATGCAGTATATGATTTGTTCGATCTTGGAGAATTTGATCAGAAAGAAAGCGTTCGGACAAAGTACGGTACAAAGGATGAGTATCTGGCTGCGATCAAGGCATGTCATGATGCGGGAATTCAGGTTTATGCTGATATTGTTCTGAACCATAAGGTTGAGGGAGATAACTACGAAACCGTCAGGGTGATTGAGTATGACTGGAATGACCGCAACGTTCAGATCTCCGGAGAAAAGACGATTCGGGCACTGTCGAAATTCTACTTTCCCGGAAGAAACGGAAAGTACAACTCGTTCATCTGGGATAAAACGCACTTCTCGGGAAGTGATACCAATGAACGGAACAAACGCAGAGGTATTTACCAGTTCAGCGGAACTTCCTGGAGTCAGGATGTCGATGATGAAAACGGCAACTTTGACTACCTGCTTGGTCTGAATATCAATTTCAGTAACCCGGATGTCGTTTCTCACCTGCTTGACTGGGGAGAATGGTATCTCAATTTTACCGGTATAGACGGTTTCCGTCTGGATGCCCTGAAACATATCGATAAGAATTTCTTTCCGTCATGGCTCCAGGAGATGCGTCATATCAGCGGAAAAGAACTGTTCACGGTTGGTGAATACTGGAAGGGAGATGTCACAAAGCTGAAAGCTTATCTGGAAAGTGTTGATAACTGTATGTCACTGTTTGATGTGCCTCTGCATTATGCCTTCCAGAATATCTCCAATTCCAACGGTGTTTATGATCTCTCACAGATCCTGAACGGAACTCTGACCTCTGTCGATCCGGTTCATTCGGTAACGTTCGTGGATAACCATGATACGCAGCCTGGTCAGGCACTGGAAAGCTGTGTGCAGGAATGGTTCCTTCCGCACGCCTATTCCATCATCCTGCTGCGTCCGCAGGGTTATCCGTGTATCTTCTATGGTGACTATTACGGACTGGATGCACGTGACAGACGAAACTGCCAGAAGCCGATCGATGCGATGCTGAAACTGCGGAAAACAAAACTGTTCGGCGAACAGCACGATTACTTTGATGATTTCGATGTGATCGGCTGGACGCTGGAAGGAGATAAAACCCATAAGGATTCCGGTCTTGCGGTTATTATGTCGGACAAGGATGCCGGTGAGAAAAACATGTTCGTTGGTACCCAGCATGCCGGAGAAGTTTGGACCGATAAGCTCTCTTCCGAACATGAACCGGTGACGATCAAAGAAGACGGTACAGCTGTGTTCCGCTGTGAT
>JAEEPV010000302.1 GCA_016284975.1 Solobacterium sp. | reverse complement strand
TTCCATTCTGTTTCAGACCAGTGGATTTGATGAAATACGGACGGTGAAGGAAGGCAGAACTTTCACCTGGAATCGAAAAAAACAGGATCATAATACGCTGACACAATTGTTTCTGTACACAGCCTGTCATGCTGGTAATATTATGAAGAAAGAAAACAGGAAGGCCGGAAATAATCCGGCAAAAGGGAGTACTGAAATGAGAAACAGACGAACATTACATGCATGGATGCTGGTGATGCTGAGCGCAGTGCTGCTGATCACCGGCTGTAAACAGCAGAAAACCGATGCAACACCGGAAGTAACACCGGCGGCAGAAGAAACCGCAGAAGCGCAGCAGAACGGAGATATTTATGTCCTGTTTACCAGCGATATTCACTGCGGCGTGCAGAGCGGCATTGGTGTTATCGGACTTGCTCAGATCCGGGATCAGATGAGGAATAGCGGGAAAGCAGTATTACTGGTGGATGACGGTGATGCGATTCAGGGAGAACCGCTTGGAACATTAACCAAGGGAGAGGCAATCATCGATCTGATGAATGCACTTGAATATGATGTCGCAATTCCCGGCAACCATGACTTTGATTACGGCGTCGATAATTTTCTGAAGCTGACGGAAAGAGCAGAGTTTCCTTATCTTTCCTGCAATTTCAATAAAGAAGGGGAATTACTCTTACAGCCGTATCTCATCCTGGAAGCGGCCGGAAAGAAAATCGGATTTGTCGGTGTGACGACACCGCAGACACTTACCGCCTGCAACCCAAAAAACTTCTTGGATGAAGACGGAAAATACATCTATGGATTTCTTCAGGATGATACCGGTGATCTGTTAATCAATGCGATTCAGGAAAATGTCGATAAAGTACGTGAAGAGGGTGCGGACTATGTCATCCTGATGGGGCATATCGGAAACCGGGAAGAGGATGCACCGTACAACTTCCAGACCATTATTGAACGCACCAGCGGAATTGATGCATTTGTGGATGGACATTCACATGATACAGATCAGGTTACGATGAACAACAAGGATGGGAAACCGGTTGTCCGTTCTGCCTGCGGCACAAAGATGGAGGGTGTCGGATACATTCATATTCAGCCGGAAGAAAAATCCATTAACGGTGGTCTGATGCTGTGGCTGAATACAGAGACGGTACCGGATATGTTAGGCCTTCACAATGAGTTGAATGAACCGGTGCAGAAAGTCTATGATGCGCTGAATCAGACGCTGAAGGTTAAGATCGGTGAAACACCATTTGATCTTGTCATCAATGATCCGGTTCTGAAAAAAGATAACGGAGAACCGGTGCGTATTGTTCGAACCCGCGAAACGAATCTGGCTGATTTCGTCGCAGACAGTATCCTGAACGGAACGGATGCGGAACTTGCAATTGTCAACAGCGGCTCTGTCCGGGATACGATTTCTGCCGGGGATATTACGTATGGTGATATTATGCGTGTAACGCCATTTACCAATCAGATCTGCGTCTCTGAAGTAACAGGTCAGCAGCTGCTGGATGCCCTGGAATGGGGAGCCCGTAATTATCCGGGTGAGTGTCCGTGCCTCATGCAAGTATCCGGCATGTCCTACCAGATTGATTCCAGAATCAAATCCAGTATATCGGTAGATGTGGATGGACAGTTTGTTTCCGTAGACGGACCATACCGTGTAACGAATGTCATGGTAGGTGAAAAACCGCTGGATCTGAAACAGAAGTATCGCATTGCCGGTGTGGAATTCTTTCTGAAAAACAAAGGGGATGGATGCACAATGTTCTCCGAAGACGATATTGTACTGGATCAGATTGAAGTGGATAATCACGCAGTGATTAGCTATCTGAAAGACAAGCTGAACGGTACGGTTCCGGAAGAATATGCGGATCCATACGGGCAGGGACGCATTACCATAATCGGAGATGATACAGGCACAGGCTCGTAATATCAAAACAACAATCTGTATAAACAGGAATCCCGGACTGCAGTAATCCGGGGTTTTTTATGAGCGACAGGTCTGCCGGTCGGTTCAGTCATTATCACAAAACGGATGTTTCCTGATCCGATAGGAGCGGTCCTGCCTGCAGGTACGATCATGTGAAGGGTAATCTTCACTGTCCGGAACAGATCATATTTTTTATACTTAAATCATGAATGATAAAAATGATAAAAATACAGGAAACGCTCTGGCTCCGGCCTTGTTGCTGGCAGTTATGGGCATATTGGCGATTCTTGCTTACCGACTGAATACGGTATCCCTGCCGCTTCCAAAGACAGGCACAATGGCTGTGGCTGCCGGACGTTATCATTCAGTTGGTCTGAGAAGTGATGGCACTGTGACTGCAACGGACGGACCGACTTCCTCCTGGTGCAAGGTATATGACCTCACCGGGATTGCCGGCATCGCGGCAGGGCACGATTACACGATCTGTCTTCGGGAAGATGGCACCGTATTGCCTCTAGGACTAAAGCCTTATGAAAGAAACATGATATCCGGATGGAAAGATATCGTTCAGATTTCCATGGGAAAAAATCATGTTGCAGGGCTTACAAAAAACGGAAGGGTGGAAGCGGCCGGAGAAAATCTGCACGGTCAGTGTGATCTTTCCGGCTGGAAGAACATCGTCATGGTCTCCGCAGGTCTCAATCACACGATCGGTCTGCGGAAAGACGGAACCGTAATCGCTGCAGGGGAGAATGATTACGGAGAATGTGATGTCAGCTCCTGGAGGAATATTACCGCTGTCGCCGCCGGAGAAAATATCACGATCGGGCTTCAAAAAGATGGGACGGTCATTGCGGCCGGAAAGAACGATCATGGCCAGTGTGAGGTCACGGGGTGGAAGGAAATCAAGGCTGTCTCTGCATGGGATCACGCTGCGGGGATCCGGGAAGACGGTACGGCAGTAATCGCCGGAGCCCCCTATGATCTCTCCTCCTGGGAAGACCTTATCGGTATTTCTTCCGGATTCGGATTTACCGTCGGTGTAAAAAAAGACGGATCTGTTGTCGCTGAGGGAACAAATGTCTACCGGCAGTGTGAAGTCTCTGACTGGAATCTTCTTGTTTCAGACAGGGAGTGAATGAATACACTTGACGCGGCTCTGTCTGAAAAGCCCCGGCAGACGTAAAAAAGACGATTCTGTCCGTTTCGGACTTCCTCGTCTGATTTCGTCCATTGATAAGATCACTTCGTTTTTCGCTGTGTTCCATGCCGGAGGGCAGTGTTTTTTTCAATCAGGGATTGACGATGATGTAGTCATGCCCGATATATTCATACCATTCATCTACCGAGCGAAGTTCATTGTAATCCGAAAGCATCATAATCCGGTAGATATGATCCGTTTCACTGGAACCATCTTCATGCCTGCCGTTTCCGTCATCCATTTCCATGTAGAGACTTCCCTGATCTAGCAGCAGAATATCCACCTGAAACATATCCTGATCCGGGAAATAGAGGATCTGAAAGCGGGAGAACGCCTGGTATTCTACGTCCTGGTATCCGGTCAGTTCATCATCACTGTTATAGATTCCTTCTTTTCCCCGCTCGGTAACACCCGGATAGGTATACAGGTTTCCGTGCGTCCGCTTCATGTTCAGAAACATCCCTTCATGGTGATATACCGTCTCTTTGTATCCGGAGGTAAAGCCGTTGTCACTGCGAACGTTGTTCTTCAAACGGTCGATCGTTCCGTTGATATAGTATACGGTATTGTTGTTGAACTCATTCTTGTCATAATTTCCGGAATGTTTCCCGTAATGAATCGACGGCGAGTTCGCCATTTCTCTGGTTGTGCCAAAGTCTGTGATCGTTCCATACAGAGTGATGCCATCCCGGTAGCCATAAACGATTTCGATTTCTTCATCCGGAATGCTTGCGGGCGTTACGCTGCCGTTGCCAATATCCGAAAAGACAATCGGCGTAATGCCGGCAAGCGGTGCGAGGTCGATTCTGACACTGCTGCCGGAGATTTTGACCTCATTATTTGCCATCGCTTCCAGCTCCGGAATATCGCTGGGAATGTAATCCCTGAGTTCCGGGCAGAGTGCCGTAGCCCACTGAATATTCGTGTAGGCCATGTCATCTTCCTTGATGATATAGAGCGGTTTCGTCACCGCCACGATCTGATTGCCGGATACCGGATTCACTTTTGCCGGTGCGGAAATCGCAATCGCAGCAGAAGACGAACCGGCCACATTTCCCGACTGACGTGCCGCATAACAGATACCTGCCAGGGCAACTGCAGCAGCTGTCCAGCCAATCACTTTTCTTCGAAGTGAACCGGCAGGCTTTTGGGCCGCTTGTGAAGTACTCGTTATTGTTTCTGCATGATTGTCTGTGGTTTGATCCAAAGCTCTGCCGCAGCTTGTACAGACGGTATCACCGTCAGCGACCGGCTTTCCGCAGAATGGGCATACTTTTTCCATTACCGTCTCCTTTCCGTCCATAATCGGACAATGTTTATATTGTCGTGTCGCTCACATTATTTTTTCAAAGGTACAAATACCGTCGGGCTGTCCGCTCTGGAAACCGTACTCTCACCGGACCGTTTACCGTCGGTATAGGTCTGTATCTTCAGGCTGTCATCGGATATCCGTTCAATAACAAGAGATACTTTTGGGTTTTCCGGATCATTGAACGAAATCGAACCAGCGGCACTGCCGGATGTATAGCTGCAGTAGCTGTTTGTCACATAATGCGCATCCATACCGCCAAAGCCGGTGTCTTCTGCGAGTGGTTCCACACTGTACTGGGTGTAATTGAGTCTTCCGTCTTTCAGAAAGCGGATTGTGAAATAATAATCTCCGCCTTTCCAGGTTTCTTCCAGATATTCCAGTCCACTGGGCGCTGGTACGGTTTCCGGCACTTCATTCGGATCAGCCTGTTCTTCTCTGCTGCCGGATGGCTTTATCTCAACCGGCTTTTCTGTAGTGACCGGCTGCGGCTTTGCTGAGGGAGTGAAATCATCCGCCGCTTTGTACATTGCGGCAAAGCCGCTATCCTTGTCATAGTCGGAATAATAGGTGCCGACGGCATAGAGGAAGCCGTTGTATTCATAAACGTTAAGATAATCTAATTTGTTGTCAAAATACGCTTCCGTAAGACTGACCGTCAGAGGATTCCTGCCCGCTTTACCGGTATACGGCAGATCATGGGCGGCGGTTCTGGCATCCTGCTGAGATCCGTCATGAAAGAAGATGTACTGCCATGTTTCCGTGTACGATACCGCATCTCCTTCGGTCTGAATATCGGCAATCAGAATCTGCTTCTGCCAGCTGTCATCGGGATGACGATAATGCGTTGCCATCCACTCCCCATCCAGTCTGGATGGATCGGTAACACTTACCGCGCCCTTTGGCATATATTCAAGACTCTGCCCGCTCTTCATATAACCGTCATAAAACCAGTCAAACCCGGCAAGCAGTTCTTCATTGGCATCACGATTTCTTTCTTTTAAAACAGACGCGATGGAAACAGAAGATACGTTTTTGAATTCGAGCGCTTTTGAGCTGCTGCCAGTACCTGAAGCAGGTGCGTTGGCGGAGCCGGAAGGCCGGGATGCAGTGCAGCCCGGAAGAAAGAAAGTGCTTACTGACAACAGAGCTGCCAGTATACTCCTGCGGAATGCAATGTGGTGTTTTTCAGTCATCATCAGTACCTCCTTCTGCAAATAAATAGTAGCATACATGCAGACAGGCATTTGGGCTGCCCGAAAGCCGCAGAAGGGCTTTCTGCAGGGAAATCTGCCCTGCAGAGAAACCGGAAATTCATCTTCTTTTAACCGGGCAGAACAGCTGGTTTATGCATAAAAAAGCCATTTCATGAGGAACCTGCAAGCATGTGATTGCCGCATCCGGTGTCTTCTATATACAGGACGGATCCCAAGTTTCTTTCCATTTGCGGCATTTGCCAACTGTGTCATCTTTCCGCCTGATGCATGACAGGGGTGGTAACGTTAACTTATCAGCACGATCAGAACAGAAATGATGACATCGTCAGACGGCGGAAAACCAGGAAGTTTTTCCCGTCTGCGGTTTTATCGTTCCGGGGTATTTCATCGGCAGAAGGGATCTGTATTCTGACCCGAGTAACCGGAACCATACAGTAGAATGGAGGAATACATTGTGTATTGCGTGTCATGCGGAGCACTGATGCCGGACGGCGCAAAATTCTGCCAGAAATGCGGAAAACCACTTCCGCAGAATCCTGCACAGGGCATACAGAACCCACAGCCGCAGATCCTAAATCCTCAGATCAGCTCACAGGCAGCTCCCGGATATGTACAGCAGCCGCAGGCTCCTAATCCACAGCCCCAGGCATCTCCATATGTCCAGCAGCCGCAGGGGGCTGCTTACCGTAATCAGCCTCCGACTGCTAACGCTGCAGCAGCAGGGAAAAAAGCTGCCGCTAAAACAGCGAAAAAAGCAGCTGCCAAAGCCGGGAAAGCAGGTATGGGTCTTGGCGCCAAAATTGCCGTCGGTGCAGCGGTCGGGGGACTTGCGATCGCTGCAGTAAACGGAGTACTTGGTGATGGCGGAGGCGGTGACGGCGGGGGAACCTATAAACCACCGGTCGTACAGCAGGAAACCAATAACGGTTCCGGTTATAACGGCAGTTACGGAACTACGGAAACTGCCGCATCCGGCGAATACTATATTTGGGAATCCTACTCACCGGACGGCAACAACATTGAAGCTATGCTTGTCCGAATCGGCCCAGACGGCGTTGTAAACTATGTTTATCGGGACGGCGAAGAGGAAGAGATGTTTACGATGAATGGCTCTCCATCCTCCAGCAGTATGAGTCTCAATGTCTCCGAGGAAGACGGCACCGGATCGATCTCGGTCAGTAAAAACGCAGACGGATCCTTTTCCGGTATGATGAGCAGCAACACCGATGAAGGCCATGCAAGAACGTATACGAAGCTTGTACCGGTCACTCATGCCGGCGGGGAAAACTGGACGATCCCCTCCACCGGCGAAACGCTCAGCTATGATCAGATCTATTATGAAAGTCTCGACGGCACAACGGTCGGCAGCCAGTTTCTGAGGGAATCTTCCTCCGCAGGCAATGTGTTTGTGGAATACGACAACAAGTCCGACAATACACCGACATATCAGCCGGTATACTCCACGCCAAAGCCATCAAGCGGAAATAATGCAGTAACGATTCCGGATGACGTGATGCAGACGTATGTCACCTATGAACTGGAAAACATCGAGCATGAGTTCAATGGTGTAAAGGTTCCAAATCATATCAAGATGCCGAACGAAACCGAACAGCAGCGTTTCGAAGCACTGATTGAAAATGAACTCTTTGGTGACAGATTGTATTTCTGGTATGACAACAAAGATGATTGGTATAAATGAAAACAGGAGGAGGAAATAAATCATGTTTTGTATGAATTGCGGAACTCAGCTCCCGGATGGAAGCCGCTTCTGCAGCCAGTGCGGCACCCCGCAGGTGGTTGCACCTGCTGCACAGCAGCCGGTTTATCCGCAGCAGCCTGCTTACCAGCAGCCGGTCTACCCACAGCAGCCCGCTTATCAGCAGCCGAATGTGCAGCCTGCCGGTTATGCCCCTCAGCAGACTGGAGCACTTCTGCTGGAAGCCGGAAAAGTAACCCGCTACAACGGCGGGAAGGCGATCGGCACCGTTACGGGAGATGGTGACTTCTTCGTATACGATAACCGTATCGAATATCACAAGAAGACCGGTAATCAGAGCGGTTATATGCTCGGACCGGTGCTCGGTGCAGCGCTGTCCATCAATGACGCGAAGAAGAATCCGGTCGATACGTACTGGTTCCAGGAAATTGCCAGTGTCCGCAAGGGGAAATATGCCGGGCTGAAGGAAACAGTTGTGCTTGAGATGAAGAATGGTAAAGCGGTATCCTTCGTGCCTTCCACCAAAAAAGCAAATCCGGATCAGATCTGCAGCCTGATCGCACCGTATCTCCGATAGGCCGGTTAGAGCCTGAGTCGCTGATCTTATGGAAGACGGAAAACAAACCGTCTTCTTTTCTGTCAGATCCTGTTTTCCGGAAACAGGGATCTGCCGCATACGGTTTTAAGACATTCCGTTATCTTCCGCTTTGCATGGGATGAATATGTATACATGTATAATGAATTTTAGGAGCGGACAGAAGGACGAACCAGCCACAGCGTTTTTAAATAATTGGAACAGATGCCGTTAGGCAGAAAAAATCATGACGGAGGTTGTGAACAAGATGGAGACAAAACTTGTACCGGGTGTAGGGCGGCTGCCATATCCCGCTTATCGGGGGAAAGAACCGTATATCTTTGTGAGTTATGCGCATGTCGATTCTCCCCGGGTATTCCCGGAGATTGCGCATTTTAATGAGGCCGGATTCCATGTCTGGTATGACGAGGGAATCGCACCCGGAAATGAATGGTCGGAAGCGATCGCAGAAGCACTGTCCAACTGTGCGGTGTTTGTCGTGATGATTACACAGAAATCCGCTGTGCGGCCGAATGTTCTGAACGAGATCGATTATGCGCTGAATGAGAATAAACCGTTTCTTGCGATCTTTCTGGAAGAAACACAGCTGTCGCCCGGGCTGAAGCTGCGGATTTCCCGTATGCAGGCAATCCTTAAGTACAATATGTCGGATGAGGAATATGCGTTTAAATTCGTCGAGGCGTTTACCCGCTTCGGACTTCCGTATGAAGCGAAAGAGGCACCTGCTGTACAGAGTGCAGGAAGTACAGGACCGGGTGAATCGAAAGCGCAGTTATCATCGGCCATTAATGGAACACATCCGTTTGGAGATTATATACCGAAAGGAACAGCCGTCCTTACGGATGGTCTTGGGAAGGAATATTCTGCCATCGGAAATTCTCTGGTGTATAAGCCGGTTGGGAAGATCGAATTCCAAACGCTTCATAATCTGGTCTCCATGGACAAGTCTTCGAACGGATATGTATTGAAAGATACTGCTGGAAGAGAGTCGCTTCTGAAAACCCATCCCGGTGATGAGCTGCTGTTTCTGGGAGCGGCTGAGAATAAAGGAATCGGACTTCTGGAACCGGAAAAGATCCAGATCAACATGGTCGAAACCATTCGTGTTGATCCGGAAAATACACCGGATCGGAAGATCTGCTATTGCCGTGTGCAGATGAAGGACGGTGTCTTTCTGACGCCCCGTGAATTTTTGTTCTTTTCCGTGAATGAAAACAACGGTACGCCTCCCGTGATGAAACTGAAAAAGGACTTGAACAAATATTCGAAAAAAGGATATGCAAGTCTTCTGATGATGAAAAAACTCACGGTTGTCAAGGTCGGTGAAGCGGTTGGACCTTATGGTGATCACCGTTCCCTGGAGGTAACGGTTCAGTATCCGGGGGAGGACAGCGAAACATTTACGATTGACGGTTATTTTGCGGTATACGCCATGGGGGCAGACGGAGAGATTCATTCGCTGAAACGGGAAGAACTGCAGGAGATCGAAGTACTTTGAAATGACGAAGCAGGAAAAGAGAAAATGCGAACGTATCTCGCTCGAATGGTTCTAAGTATGGAAGGATTTTGGTAAACTGAGACTGCTCGGATTTTCGGGCTGAAAGAGATTTGATGCACTATGAAAAAAGAAAACGTAAAAGCAGAAAAAATGTGGAACAGCTTCCGGCTGATGAAATGAATCAGAACGAGGATGAACGCGATTCTGAAAAAACTGCAGTAAAAACGTATGATGACGTTTCCGAAGATCTGTCTGAAGAAGAGAACAAGGATGATATGAAGTCGGAAGGCGGAAAAAGCATTCCGGGCGGAAATGATGATATCTGGAAGCGCAAATAGCGGAATACTGCTATTCCGCCGGAGACGATCCGCATAATACAGGATTTCATGAAAAAAATGGCGTTCATGCCATTTTTTGTATGCCGGGCGGTACAAATGGTCCGGATCAGTCCCAGTGAGAGTTGATATACTCGATTACTTCGCTGTACTCTGAATCATTTTCAATGTTGATGTCGATACTGTTTCTGCTTCGTTCCAGCATTCGCAGCAGGACATCTTTGGACTGTCCGTAGTCTTTCATGTTCGAAATCGCGTCATCTACGATTCGCTTCCAGTCCGGCTTCAGTCCGCCGTTAACCTGCATGAGATCCATTTCCGTTAGTTTTGTGTTCATCATTGGTATCCTCCTTTTCTGCTGACTGGACTGCCTTTTATGGTTTCGTCCGGTCAGCTTCATGTTCAGATTCATTGGGTTGATTTTCAGAGATCATGCAAATTCTTCGTAATGGAAATGACAGTCGCGGCAGTTATAGACCGCGATTTCACCGTCTGCGATGAGACCGTCAAAAACGATGTTTGTGCTTCCGCATCTCGGGCAGTGTTCATGATCAAAGTCATACGGTCCGCCGGATCCGCCTCCAACCTGTTTCAGCTGATCTTCGATGAGCGTATCGCTCTTTTCTTCCATGATTTCCTCCATATAACCGGTTTATTTCCCAACCGTTTCATCCTCTTATACGTAATATTTTGACAGAATCCACCCGTACAGTCCCGTACTTTTCGTAGAATACCCTTCAAAAAAATTAACAAAAGCAATATTTTGTGAATAATATAAATAATAGATACCGGAGAAAGCCTCCGGACAAAAGAACATTATCGATAGCCGGGATGAAGTATGGCGGGTACATGCTCATTCTGGTCTGCGGGGGGAATTCAAAATGAAACCTAATAATCGTTTATTCACCGCAAAACAACAGTTTTTGCTTTTTTTGCTGTGTCTTGCAGGAATCACAACACTCCTGGTTCCGCTGAGGGCGTCGGCTGAGACTCCCCCTAAAGTGGTTCGTGTCGGATGGTATGAATCAGCGTTTCACCGTACGGATCAGTTTGACCGCCGTTCCGGATACGGCTATGAATACCAGCAACGGATTGCGACCTATACCGGCTGGACCTATGAATACGTTGAAGGCAGCTGGTCAGAACTGTTTGAAATGCTTGTGGCAGGAGAGATCGATCTGCTGAGTGATGTGTCTTATACCGAAGCACGGGCTGAGAAAATACTCTACTCCGCCGAGCCTATGGGCGGTGAAGACTACCATGTGTTTATTGCCCCTGATAATACCGAGATCCGCCCGGATGATTTTACTTCCTTTAACGGAAAACGGGTCGGTGTCAATAAGAACAGTATTCAGGAACAACTCTTCATCGAATGGGCCGAAAAGCACAATGTCCAGCCGATCATTGTCGAGCTGTCCGTGAAAACACCGGAACTGCTAGAGATGCTTGAGAACGGTGAGATCGATATGCTTGTGACTCTTGATACCTACGGAAACAGCGCTGACATCGTTCCCGTCTGTAAGGTCGGTTCCGCGGAGTCCTACTTCGGCATCAATAAAAACCGTCCGGATCTGAAAGAGGAGCTGGATCTCGCAATGATTCGTCTTCTGGAGGATAACCGGGACTTTAATCAGCAGCTGACCGAGAAGTTTAACCGGGCCAGCGGTGTCAACAGCTTCCTGAATGCGGAAGAAAAGGACTGGCTTGAGGAACACGGAACCATCCGGGTCGGTTATCGCAGGGGATTCCTGCCGTTCTGTGATCAGGACGAAAAGACAGGAGAACTTCGCGGTGCGCTGGCGGATTATCTCTCCTTTGCTGAAACATGTGAAAAGAATGCCCGTCTCAGTTTTGAAACGATCGGGTTTGATACGGCAGATGAGGGACTGAAGGCGCTTGCCGATGGAGAGGTTGACTGTTTGTTTCCGGTCACCCTCAGTGCCTATGATGGTGAGCAGCTGGGCGTCATTCTCACGGATCCGTTTGTAAGTACCGTAATGTATGTAATTGTACGAACGGCAGATGATCCGGTTATATCTCCGGACATTGAGAAGACGGTCGCGACGGTCAAGGGCCACCTGAATCATGAGACCTTTGTCAAAGACAATTATCCGAACTGGAAGATCGCTTACTTTGATTCCAGTGAAGAAGGACTTCAGGCGGTATCGCAGGGTGAGGCGGACTGTGCGCTCGTCAGCAGCTACCGTATCAGCCGGTTCAGTAAACTGTTTTCGAAATATCATCTCTCTCCGCTTGCGACCGGACAGTCGATGGATCTTGCCTTTGCGATACGCCGGGATGATGACTGTCTGTATTCGATCCTGAACAAAATCAATCGGTTAATGCCGGAAACAGACCTGAACGCTTCGCTTACAAAATATGCCCTTAATGATGAACGGGTCACCTTCATGTCGTTTATGCGGGATAATCTCGCTGCCGTGATCGCTGCGATTGCAGTAGTAACCGCTGTGATTCTTTTCCTGGTGCTTCGAAATGTGAAATCGGAAGCCAAAGCGATGGAAGAACACCGGCTGATTACGGAAACGGAACGTGATTCTTTGACGCAGCTGTATAATAAGAACTTCTTCAATGCCTATGCGGAACGGCTTTATCGAGACCATCCGGAGAAACCGATGGATGCGATCGCGATGAATATCGAACGGTTCCGCACGCTGAATCTTCTGAATGGCCGGGAGTACGGAGATGAGGTCTTAAAAACACTCGCTTCCGAGATTACCGAATTCATTTCGGAAACCGTTGGAATTGCGGCTCGCACCGAAGGAGATTCCTTTGAGCTCTACTGTGCCCATCAGGAGGACTATGAATCCCTGTTCAACCGGTTCCAGTCGCGGCTGGATGATGATTCCCGGGTTGGAAAAGTCCGGTTCCGTATGGGTGTCATGCCCTGGCAGAGCGGATTAACACCCGAACAGATGTTTGTTCAGGCATGGTCTGCCTGCGGTGCGGTACGCGGGGATTATAAGCGGCATCTTCTGGTCTATGACGAAGAACTTCGACGCAAAGATGAGCTGAACCAGCGTCTTCACAATGATCTGGCAACAGCACTCGAAAATGGAGAGCTGGAAGTATTCTATCAGCCGAAGTTCGATATCCGGCCGGATCAGCCGGTACTGAACAGTGCAGAGGCGCTGATCCGCTGGAACCATCCGGTGCTTGGAAGACTGATGCCGGGAGACTTTATCCCGATGTTTGAACGGAGCGGTCAGATCAGTGCCGTGGATCGCTTTGTATGTGAAGAAGCTGCCCGGCAGGTCGCATTATGGCGGGATCGGTACGGCATTACACTTCCGGTATCCGTCAATCTGTCCCGTATCGATGTGTTTGAACCCACGCTGTCCGATAAACTGGATGAGATCTTAACGCGCAACGGTCTTGACCGCAACGCGCTTCACCTTGAAATCACCGAATCAGCCTATACCGAGGATTCGGATCAGGTGATCCGCGTCATCGGCAGGCTTCGTGAGAAGGGATATGTGATTGAAATGGATGATTTCGGGTCCGGATATTCCTCGCTGAATATGCTGTCGCAGATGCCGGTAGATGTACTGAAGATGGATATGGCCTTCATCCGGAATATGGAACACAGTGAACAGGATCTCAACCTGGTGAAGCTGATCCTTGATATCGCACGCAATCTGAAAGTGCCGGTCGTGGCAGAAGGGGTTGAAACCGAAAAGCAGCTTAAGGTGCTGAAGGAACTCGGCTGTGCCCTTGTTCAGGGATACTACTTCTCCTGTCCGCTTCCGGCAGCGGAATTTGAAGAAACGGTCATTAAGAAATCGTAAAAGGATTTAACAGATACTCTATAAAGGGAAACAGAAAGGAAGGGTGACTGAAAGTGACGGATAAACCGAGAAAGACGACACTGATGCAATTGCAGGTTAGCCTGTCCAGAAAAATCATTATAACGATTGCAATTATGATCACACTGATCCTGTTTGTGTTTTATTTCAAAGTTCCAAACCCGAATATGATTCTGATTGCGGGACTGGTCTTGTGCTCCGCCTTATTCGGATATGGCGGCGGGATCGTCGCAGCAGTGATCATGCTGGGGTATACGTTATTCTTTTTCTCCACGGATAACAATTTTACAGAGTTCACACCGCAGAATATGCAGAAGGTCATTGTTTCACTGATCGGCATCGTAGCGGATATGGTGTTTGTCTGTTCCCTGAAAAAGGAAGAAATCCGCGAATTTGAAGTGGTGGATAAACTGACAAAACAATTGAATCTTCAGAAAGAGACACAGAGTGCGCTTTTGAACCATATGCCTGCTCTGAGCTTTTACAAGGATGCGAAAACCGGTGTTTATCTTGCCTGCAACCAGGCGTTTGCGGAATATGCGAATAAAAAGGTTTCCGAAGTCGTGGGACTTACGGACTATGACATCTTTGATCCGGAAACGGCGAAGCACTTCACAGAGGATGATAAGAAGGCGCTTTCGATGGATGAGCCGTATGTCTTCTTTGAAGATGTGCCCGATGGGGCAGGCAGTCAGAAACAGTTTCAGACAACAAAACTGAAATTCATTGATGAAACCGGACGGCTGTGCCTTCTCGGTATGTGCATGGATGTCACAGAGGTTATCAGTATTCGAAAAGAAAATGAACAGACGCGGGCTGCTTATCAGGAAGCTCTGAATAATAGTGCGATATACGAAAGTATTGTCGATGCTTTGTCCCGGGATTTTTTCAATCTGTATTACGTGAATCTTGGAACAGACGATTATATTGAGTATGGTTCCCGGACAGAAACCGGTGAATACATCAGCGAAGTGCGGGGAAGTGATTTCTTCGCGGAAGCGAAAAAGAATGCCCAGATCTATGTTTATGAAGAAGATCAGGAGCAGCTTATTGAAAGTATCGAGAAGGAAAAACTGCTGGAAGAAATCAATAAACATGGTTCCTATATTCTTCACTACCGTCTGTTGATTGACGGTACACCTTCCTATGTCAGTATGAAGGCGACACGCATCGGCCAGCACATCATTATCGGCATCAGCAATGTCGATTCCCAGGTAAAAGACCGTTTGACGGCAGAACGTGCAGTAGAAGAGAAAAAGGCCTACCGGCGTATCAGTGCCCTGAACGGAAACCTGATCGTACTGTATTTTGTGGATGCTGCGAATAATCAGTATACCGAATTCAATTCCTCCAAAGAATACAAGGAGCTTGGCATTGCCAATCAGGGAGCGGATTTCTTCAAGTCGACCGAGGAAAACAGTCTGCGTACAATTCATCCGGAAGATCAGGAACTGTTCCATGCGCAGATTACAAAGGAGAATATCCTTTCAACCATTGAGCGGGACGGTATCTTTGAGCTCGACTATCGTCTGTTGAGTGAGGGGCTGCCTACCTATGTTCGTCTGAAAGCCGCAAAGATCGATGAAGAAGATCATACCTTCCTGATTATCGGACTGTTTGATGTAGACGCACAGATTCGAACCGAACAGGAATACACGCACAATCTTTCCGTTGCCCGAAAGATGGCAACGATCGATGCCCTGACCGGGGTGAAAAACAATCATGCCTATTCGGAATGGGAAGAGAATATCAATGCAGAAATCAAAAAGGGAGAGCAGAAACCGTTTGCGTTAGTACTCTGTGATATCAATAACCTGAAGGAAGTCAACGATCTGTACGGACACAAAGCAGGGGATACCTGTATCCGGAATGGCTGCGCAAAAATCTGCCGTATCTTCAGCCACAGTCCGGTATTCCGGGTGGGCGGAGACGAATTTGTGGTTCTTCTGACCGGAACGGATTATGCAAAGCGGGAAGAACTGCTGGAACGGGTCACTGCGATTCCGGGGGATCCGTCGAAAATCCGGATCGGAGAAACAATTGCCGCCGGCATGGCTGAATACAGTAAAACCAAGCATGATTCGGTTCAAAAGGTTTTCGAAGAGGCTGACAGAGCCATGTATGAACGAAAACAGTTCATGAAAGAATCCGTATTGATTGTAGATACGGAAGCCGGCTCGATAACCGATTCCGAATATATTCCGGTGATCCATGACCGGAAACAGATTCTGATTGTCGATGATCTGGAAACAAATCGCGAAATACTGGGTGATCTGCTTCAGAGTGAGTATGATATTTCTTACGCTGCGGATGGCGAAGAAGCATTGGAAGTGATGCGGGATAATATCGGCGATATAGATCTTGTCATTCTGGACCTGCAGATGCCGAAGAAGAACGGCAGGGAAGTACTGGCAGAAATGCAGTTTGATGAAGATCTGATGTCGATTCCGGTTGTCGTAATAACGGTTGACCAGGAATCCGAACTGGATTGTCTGGAGATCGGAGCGATTACGGATTCCGAATCCATTCCAGTGATCCATGACCGGAAACAGATTCTGATTGTCGATGATCTGGAAACAAATCGCGAAATA
>JAEEPV010000301.1 GCA_016284975.1 Solobacterium sp. | reverse complement strand
TTCACGCACCTCTTCAGATCGTATATATGGCCCGAACTTTCTGAAGAGTTTCGCAATTTCCCTGTCAGGATTCGTAATACTTCCCGACTTCACGGGAAAAGACCTCGGCCGGATCGCTGTCCTTGGCGAACGCGGCCTTTAAGTACGGGACATATTTACCATCAAACTGTCCCAACTTAACTACAGTACGCTGTCTGGGATCACCATTTTCATTGCGGTAAGATTCCACAAGATCGCAGAAAAAGGTGTTTTTCTTACCTTTATTATTAGGAATAACACGAACATACATAAAATAAGCCTCCAATACTTAACTACATTATAAATATATAAGCGTTTAATTTATGCATCTTTTCGTATATAAACTTAACTACACGAAGGCTTCGGATGCGCCGGAACTCCTCGTTTTTCCTGATTGCCTGATTGAATATAAAAACGCCAACCCATATTTTTAGGTTGACGCCATTGGCATTTCCATAGGAATGGATGTATTTTTCCTTCAGTCCTGAAAAATGCCGGTCCAGTGCCGCGTAATAATACTCGCAGTTTCCTTCCCGCAGTGTAAGTCCCATGTCATAACAGATGATTCCTTTTACGCCAGTATCTATACAGGCATCCAGAATCATGCGAATGTTTTCTTCCGTGTCATTTATAAACGGCAGGATCGGCGTCAGCCAGACGATTGCCGGTATACCGCGTTTCTTCATTTCATACAGCACATCGATCCGATGGCTTGTGTCACAGACATTTGGTTCTACAATTCTGCACAACCTGTCATCCGCAGTCGTCAGCGTGATCTCGACAACGCATTTTGTTGTTCGGCTGATCTCTTCCAAAAGATCGATATGCTGCAGGGTGCGGTCCGATTTGGTCTGAACGGATACCCCGAACCCATATTTCAGGATGATCTGCAGGCAGCTTCGGGTCAGCCTCAGGGTTTCTTCACAGGGCATGTACGGATCTGACATCGCCCCGGTTTTGATCACACACTTATTCCGTTTGGTGCGAAGCGTCTTTTCAAGGAGCTGCGGCGCATTCTGCTTTACTTCGATATCCTCAAACGGATGTGAAAACTGGTAACAGGTACTGCGGCTGTCGCAGTAAATACATCCATGCGTACATCCCCGATAAATATTCATACTTGGAAATCCGCCGCTTCCGTGAAGGATTCCCTTTGCGTTAACGAAATGCATTCACGATCCTCTCTGTCAGCTAATAAATCCCGGGAATTCCCGGGATCAAAACAGTAACTGCGTTCCAAACAGACAATCGTCAGTCGAGTATTTCAATTCTTCCCTCGACTTTGCCATCGAGACCCGGATGGGAAGATAAGTATTCCTCGATAATATTATTGACGGAAGTCGCCACCATCCTTGGCTTGAAATTCTTTTTGATCTCCTCAAAATCAACTCCAAAGAATTCCGTGAAGTTTGTATAGTGATAGTTCTGTATTGCAAACGTGATCTGATCATACTCTTCTACCGGTTTGCCGTGGAACGACAGTTCTTCAAATTCATGTGTGGATTTCCGGTAGCGGATCTTCATCCCTTTGGAATACTGATAGAACTCAGTATGACCTTCCCAGGCATCATCCCGGAAAATATGGGTGATCATCTGTTTCAGCTGAGGTCCGCTCGCACTGAGCATCCATAAGGCATCATCAAACGGCGTGTTTTCCAGCATATCCTGATACTCAACGATCGGGCCGAGTTCCGGTTTTCGGATCGAACCGGTTCCGATGATCATTAAGTCAAAGCTGCTTTCGTCCTGCAGCATATCCGCATACAGATTCCCCATCTCGGTCTCTTCGATCCGGCTGGGATGTGTGAGCTTGCGTTTGAGACGGGTGACGACACGGCGGTATTTGATATCGGTCTCATTCTTATACCGGCCGATCAGTTCCTCCATGACCGGATCGATCTCCGCCGTGTGCTCATTGATCATCACGTTCTGCCAGTTCCAGGTCTTGATCACCTTCTGTTCCGGATCATACGTAATATCAAACCGGCCGATCAGATCGGTTCCGGTATAAGCCTGTACAATCGGAATCCCGTTGACGATCTCCGGTTTCTCCATCCAGGTATGGCTGTGGCCGCCGATAATAAAGTCAACACCCAGTTCCTTTGGCAACAGCTCTGCCAGCTTCCGATCCTCTTCAATGCCGATATGGGTCAGAAGCACGGTGATATCGGTATCCTTGGTCCGGTAGTTATCACAGATGACCGCCACTTCCCTGGCTGCTTCATCGACATTGATGAAGGTACCGATGACCTTTTCACTCTTGGTGGATGCCATGACCTCTTCGGTCAGAATACCGATGAACAGCACTTTCATACCGTTGACATTCACGTTGAGAAACGGGGTGAAAAGTCTCGTATTATTCAGGGTCACAAAGAGATTCGCATTGATAATCGGAAAGCGGGCACATTTTTCCAGAAACAGAAGATGTGCGATACCGTAGTCCACCTCATGGTTGCCGATGCAGGCAACATCCGGGTTCAGAAGATTGACGAGTTCGATCGTCGAAAGCCCAAGGTATTCACTGTCAATGATCGAACCCCGGAACATGTCCCCGGCAATCACATAAATGACGGATTCATCAGTTTCTCTTACCTGATTGACATACCCGGAAAGACGGGCAAGACCGCCGGTACGGACGCCGTCACGATTCTCTTCCAGAAAGTCTCCATGCATATCATTGGAATGAAGCAATGTCAGATGTTTTGTTTCACGCATAAGCATTAGTCTCCATTTCTGTTCTTGTAAGCTCATTATAAATGGGCGGCAGTTTTTCAACCACCGCCCTTTCCGGTAATTTATTAAAGCAGACCGACCCGATGATAGATCTCATCGATCCGGTGTGTATGATAAGACGTATCAAAGCAGTCATCAATTTCTTCTTTCGAAAGGACTGCAGTTACTTCCGGAAGCGATTCCATCAGGGTTCTGAAATCCAGATTGTTTTCCCAGGCTTTGATCGCCTGCGGCTGAACCGTATCATATGCCTGTTCCCGGCTCCAGCCCTTTTCAACCAGTTTCAGCATGAACCGCTGACTGAAGATGACGCCGTTGGTCTTCCAGATATTGGCTTTCATGTTTTCCGGAAAGACCGTCAGGTTCTTTAAGATATTCCCGAATCTTGTAAGCATGTAGTCCAGAAGAGCCGTCGCATCCGGAGCGATGATCCGTTCTGCGCTCGAATGGGAGATATCCCGTTCATGCCAGAGCGCAATATCCTCATAGGCAGTGATCATATAGCCGCGCAATACCCGGGCACAGCCGCAGATATTTTCCGAACCGATCGGGTTGCGTTTATGGGGCATAGCACTGGATCCCTTCTGTCCCTTGCGGAATTTTTCTTCCGCCTCCCGTACTTCCGTACGCTGCAGATGGCGGATTTCCGTAGCCATCTGTTCCAGCGAAGAACCGATCAGAGCAAGGGTCGCAAAATAATGCGCATGCCGATCCCGCTGCAGGATCTGAGTTGAAATTGCCGCACTGTCAATGCCGAGATGTTCACAGACATAATCCTGTACAAACGGCGGGATATTCGCGAAGGTTCCTACCGCACCGGAAATCTTTCCGCATTCCACGTCTTTTCTGGCCTGTTCAAAGCGTTCCAGATTCCGCTTCATCTCTTCATACCAGAGCGCAAACTTCATTCCAAAGGTCGTGATCTCCGCATGAACACCATGCGTTCTTCCCATCATGACCGTATCCTTGTATTTCAGGGCATTCTCTTTCAGGATTTCCATGAATGTGTTGATGTCCTGATAAAGAATGTCATTTGCCAGTTTATACCGGTATCCGTAGGCCGTATCGACAACATCCGTACTTGTCACACCATAGTGGATCCATTTCTTCTCATCACCGAGACTCTCACTGACGCAGCGCGTAAATGCCACAACATCATGATGGGTCGTTTCTTCGATTTCAAGGATCCGATCAACATCAAATGTTGCATTTTCCCGGATGCGCTTTACATCTTCTTCCGGGATCTCCCCGAGCTTGGACCATGCCTCATCGATGAGAATTTCAACTTCAAGCCACGCTTTAAATTTCGCCTCTTCACTCCACAGATCCCGCATTTCCTGTTTTGAATACCGATCAATCATTTTCGAATGTTCTCCTAACGATGCACTATTTTAGCATTGTCTGAAATGATAGAAAAGAAGCTTTGCCATGCCTTCTTCCCATGCGGTTTTTCTGAATTCTGTGTCCGCTTGGGCAACCAATACAGGATTGCGAAGCCGGCGGAAACAATGATACGATATTCAAAATCAAAATCGTTGTTGGTTTTCCAACAGATAACAACAGGTAAAACAATGAGTGATTATATTAAGACGATAAAGAAATCGAAATTATTCCGGCGGGTGCCGGAAGAGGAACTGGAAGATCTTCTGGAACATCTGGATTCCCAGTTGAAATTCTATTCCAAAGATCAGGTGGTCCTGACAGCTGGCCGCAGAATCAAACGGGTCGGCCTGATTCTTGACGGCATCCTGAATCTTTATGAATCCGATTTCTGGGAACGCACCCATCAGATTGATCAGCTGAAACAGGGCGAACTGCTGATGGAGAATTTTGCGGTCAGCGGATCGGTGACGATGCATTCGGTAACGGCAGAAACAGCTTCTGCAGTTTTGTGGCTCAACATCCGTGAGATCCTCACTCTGGATGAGAAGCATACCTACAATACGGTTCTGATCCAGAGTTTTATGCGGGAGATGGCCCGGAAGAATCTGCAGCTGTACACCCGTCTTTCCGATATGGACCGGCTTACGACAAAAGAAAAGCTCCTTTCGTTTCTCTCGAAAGAAGCCCTTCATCATCACAGCAATGAGTTTGATATCCCCCTCAGCCGCCAGCAGCTTGCGGATTATCTTTCCGTCGAACGTTCAGCGATGAGCGCGGAACTCTCCGAACTGGCAAGACAGGGATATCTGATCACCCGTAAAAATCACTTCATTCTGTTGAAGAAATAATTACTTTACAAGCGATTCAACAACCTTATTTGCCTTTTCAATGTCATCTGCGACAATTACGACAACCTGATCAGCACCTTCTTTTACGATTGCGTTGTCAATTTTGAAAACCGCATCCGGATTATACATCTGGGTGGTTTCTTTTAAAGTGACAAGATAATCATCAACCTTCTTCTTTACCGCATCCGGGTCGCTTGTTTTAAATACACCGACGAGATCCGGATTCTGATTTGTGCT
>JAEEPV010000300.1 GCA_016284975.1 Solobacterium sp. | reverse complement strand
TATATTCTGCTATGCAAGATACTCGTCGGGAATTTCAACCTTGCCGCGAACCAGCTCGTTACGCATATGTTCACGGATTGTGGGGTCAGGATGATTCTTCAAAATCGCAAAGCAGAAACGGTCCTGAATTGTCAGATCCTTCGGTTTTGGGAATCCAAAGACAAGATCCATTCCGGAAAGGTCTCCAAAAATCATATCCGTAATCTGTTCCGTACTATTGATCTTCGTGGAGAGTGCCTCCTTAATCTGATCATCCGATGTCCAGCTCCCCACATAGGCAATATATACCGGGTTCTTCAGCTGCCTGGCATGCCACCATCGGATTGCCTTTCTTGGATGATGGATGCTGAGGAAAAGATGCAGTGGTTCACTGTTTACTGAACCCGGATCAGAAAGCCTGTCCCGAACCGCATCGTCTTCCGAAATAATCTCAAGGGCTGTCTCCGCCGCATGCATTAACCATTCCTTTTCTGTCTCAGCCCGCTCCTTGAGATTCATCTTCTCGTATGCTTCCGGATAGCTGGATCCCATGTTATGCAGTCTTTCAGTGCTGAATCTTTTTTCTCCATATACATACTTCCATCCCAGCATCAGCAACTCTTCGCTTCTGCAATACACCAGCATGTGTCCCTTGTTCATGTCGTTTGGATCGGTCAGAACCGTCCTTGCAATAAAGAGATCATCGTCTTGAAGGGAATCATTGAGATTCAGGATCATAGAAGTCCGGGCGGGATTATAAATATGAGAACTAAGCGCATATTGATAATCCCTGTTCTTAATCTTAAGAGCGGCTTTTTCCCGAATCGATTTCATTTCCGGATCCTTGTCGGTATTGCACGCGATGTCATACAACATACGGTCATCATTACATTGTTTGAGCATCACTTCTATTTGTGATACATCCAATGGTTTTTTCTGCAGCACTCTGCGCAGGGTCTCCGTAATCTGCTCTGATTCACTCATAGCCGCATCGTCTGAATCACGATAGCGCACGGCAATGCTTAACCTGTTTTTTATATCACTAAGATCTGCTTCCCTGAAGCTGCTGTCTGAAATTGCATTCTCCAATAAAACGACCTCTTCATCAAAAAGACCATATTTATGCAGAAGATCACCAATCTGCACATACAATGGCACAAATGCCGGTTCCTTTTTTACAGCACCAAACAGGTTTATTAAAGAATAACGATCATCTTTCAGTTCCTGTAATGTATCGTCATCTTTCTGTTTTTCATTTTCATTCCAGATTACCGCTGCCAGCGAATCAATCAATTCAGCAGATTGGGGAGACCCAAGCGGAACCCGATTATCCGCAATCAGATTAATGAGCAGTGAAGCTTTCTGCAATAATCGCCGCATATGATCACGATCCGCTTTGTCATATTTCGAAACATTAAAATTATTATCCATAACACACTCTTTCTTTCAGCATTTTGACGGTATAAAAAAATTTGCTGTTTCTGTATTCATTTTACAGCATTGATTTCTTTTTGAAGGTTCTCCAGAAACCTTCCTGCATGTGCTCCGTCCATTTGTGTGTGATGAAACTGAAAGGATACAGGCAGATAGTAACGAAACAGCTTCTTTCTGTATCTGCCCCAAATCATAAAAGGATTATTGAATATACCGCTGTTCATTCCAACAGCACCGTCAATTTCTGTATCTATGATTGCGGATGTACCGATCACCATACTATCAGCAGATAAATCCCTGTCTGTGCAACGATCCGCAACTTCGGAAGTGTATTTTAAATAATCCCGATTAAAATCATCCAGATTATCTGTTGCCAGTATGTCACAGGAACTCACTTCTCCGGTTTTATTCTTAACCATTGTGTTTACCGCTATCGTATCGTATTGCATAAGCTTTTCACCCACCGGAAGAATATAGAATTCCTTAATAGTAGAAACGCTCTTTCCAATGCAGTAATCCAGCAGCATATTAAACTTCAGCTGCTTCTGTTTACTGATCCTTACCAGATTCGTTACGTCCAGTGTCTTGAAAAACGTCACCATCGGATTCGGTGCTTTCATCCATAGCTCATATGCTTTAGCCCGTGCAGTGTCCTTTGGATTGATTTCTTTCGTCATTGTATTCTCCATTTCACCAAGTCTGATTCTCAGATCTTACTGGCTCTATTCTTGGTTTCTCTTTGGGATTTAGGTGTCACAGTACCAGTGAACAGATGATTGTAGAAACAAACGGAATCTGATGTTACAGATTTACCACATATTCAGCCAGCCCCAGCGCAATATCAAAATGTCCAGGATCGTGCTGCGTATGCACTATCTGTCCTTTCTCTTTTCGCATTGTCCATTCCGGCGCATCCAGCAGATCTCCGCCCGTGAAAAACATATATACTTCATATCCTCTGAAATCACATACTGCCTGCACTGCTGATCCTTCCATTTCCACAGATATACAGCCATCTGCCTTGTGTTTTTCATAGTTATTAACCGTTTCTCTGTAGAAAGCGTCCGTCGTCCAGGTTTTGCCCAAAACATAAGGGATCTTATTCTCTTCCATGAAATCCCTGACGGTCTTCCAGTTCTTGATCCTGATGTAGTCGGATACAGGCGCATAATGATAGGATGTTCCCTCGTCTCTATATGCCTCCGTCGGTATCATCACTTTGCCTCTGGCGATCTCCTTATCCAGACAGCCTGCACCTCCAAAATGAATAAACTTATCTGCATCCATAACGGTGGTCAATTCTTCAATCGGTGCTATACAGGCAGGAGCCCCTATCCATGTCTTGAAGAAGCCATATTTCTTTCCCCTGTAATTGAGAACATAAGCAGAATGAGGTCCGCTGGCCAATTTATATTCACCGATTTTTTCACAGTTATAATGCTCTGTTACATACTTTTCTATCTCATGAGAAAAAGTATAAATTACCGCATCTACAGGGACTGCGTTCTCATTTTTCTTTACATTGATCTTGGCTGGCGACTTATCGTCAAATGAATCGATTATCATAAGATGCTCCTTTATATGCTTTTGTTTCACTGCTTCCAGTCCTGATGGAATGCCCTTCCTGAATCGCTGCGAATAAAGCTATCGCACATACGATTGCGGCACTGTATCGAAAATCTATAATTCTTACCGATAAAGGCAGAATAAACAACAGCGCGCCGGTTATCTTATTCATTACAGAATGGACTGCCACAAGTTTTTTCTGTACAACAAACCCGGATATGATATTTACAGCCTTAATTATCACAATGATTCCAATAGAAAGAAACATCCAGGGTTCAATATTGAATACAGGTACCAGTTTAACCAGACATACTATGACGAACAAAAAATCTGCAAGCGTATCGAACATGGCACCAAATTCCGTAACGGTACCTGTTTTTCTTGCGACAGTACCATCAATCATATCCGTGAACCCAGCGATTATGTACAGGATATAAAAAGGAGTTGTGAGAGCCGGGCAAAACAATAATGCTATACTGCAAACCACTCTAACAAACGTTATGATATTTGCCATATTCCTGCCTTAATGCACTTTCACTTTATCAATTTAATACGTTAGCAAATCGATCTACAGTTTCGACGTGCCACAAGGAAAAGAAACTACTAATTCTTACCTTTCGTTAATGAAGAGAAACATGTTCACTGACTGTGGCCTTTTCATAAAACAGCAGTCAGGAACATGTTGCCTTACCGGGATCTATCTTCGTTTGTACAGAACGATTTCCGGATCGGAACCATTGCAGCCATACTCACAGATAAGAATAAAGTCTTCATTTGCAACAATCCCATAACAACGGTCTGAATCTTTCCGCTCAACCTGATTTCCCAAATAGATATCCTTATCTTTCAAAAACTGAACCGTAGATCCGTTCGCAAGAGGATATGGCAGATTTACAAAGGAACCGGTCAGCAGATTAAGGTCTTCTACAGCAAGTCCCTCGATGCCGAAAGCGTTGATTTCATCAATCAGACGACGCTTCAGAGATGGGAAATCTTTGTTTCTTTCTGCAACGCAGCTGCCGCCGAACGGATGACCATGACACTTTTCACATCCTCCGCATTCCGCCAGCCTTTCGCATTCTTTACAGCAATCTTGTCCACAATACGTTCTCATATGTTTTACTCCTTATTTCACACCTGTATAGTCGGCCAGTTTCTTAACCTCGCAGCCCTTATCCGCATAATACGTATACATTTCTTCCAGCTTTTTCAGATCATAACTCGTTACACAATCAGATATCACGTGCACTTTGTATCCTGCCTTTACCAGATTATAGCTTGTTGACTTGACACAGCCCGTCGCATCGGCACCGGTGATATAAAACTCTGTTATTTTGTTTTTCTTAACAAAC
>JAEEPV010000299.1 GCA_016284975.1 Solobacterium sp. | reverse complement strand
TGACATCCTTTGTGAAGCGTCTCATTAGGCACCACGGGCGAAAAAAGGCAGAAGAGTTGCGCACTCTTCTGCTTTTGTTATGCCCATTCAAAATTTTCTTTTCCTGCCCCCAGTTCGAAATGACACTTAACAATGCCAAGATCGATCTTCAGACAGGTTCCTAACAGCCCCGGTTTTGCGGAAACACGGTTTCCGTCTCTGGTGAACCGGAACTTCTGCTGGTTGACCGCCGTCGGTGCCAGCAGCGCGGCCGAGATCCCGTTTCGGTACCATGCCGGGCTGTCGGTACTCAGATCACTGACTTCTTCCGGACGCTTTGATTTTCGGGTATCACCCTGCGTTTTTCCATAGCCCAGTGCGATCAGGATCACTTCCTTTTCGCCCGGATTCAGGATTGCCTTGCTTTTGCCGTGCGTCAGTGCCGCCCAGCAGGTATTCAGGCCGAGCCGCTGCGCCTCAAGCACCAGCAGTTCTCCATACCAGCCGCAGCGTTCCTCAAGATCAGGGGCAGGTGTTCCGACCATCGCAATATAGTTGGTGCAGTTTTCGAAGCTTCCGTAATGCGCCAGTCTCGTATTGAAGCATTCCGGCTCATCATAAACAATCTGAATATGAAGTGAACCTTCGTTATTCAGTTTTTCAACATATGCGTCAAGCTGTCTGCGGATTTCTTCCGCAATCGGCTGATCGTAATACCGCCGCACGCTGTGACGCTTATGAATTAAATCCATGACTTCCCGCATATTTTTCCTCAAAGATAGGTAACCGTTTCTTCCAGCGGTTTGCGTGCACTATGATTCGGCAGCGGTCCGGCACCTTCTGCCCCGTAACCAAGATCCATGATCATCAGGATCTCTTCGTTCCAGGGAAGATCAATTGCCTTTGCGAGTGCGTCCGGATCAAAGAAGTTGATCCAGCAGCTGTCAACGCCTTCATCCGCTGCCGCAAGAATCATATGCGTCGCAACGATCGTCGCATCTTCAATTCCGGAATTCCGCTTTTCGCCGGGATAGGTAAAGACATTGTTTTTATCATAGGCGACAACCAATACCACAGGAGCGTTGTAGCGGCACGGACAGACTGCATCGATCTTTTTGAGCAGTTCTTCCGACTGTACAACGTAGATGTGCTGTTCCTGCAGATTCTTTGCGGTCGGCGCAAGCCGTCCGGCTTCGAGAATCGCATTCAGTGAAGCTTCCTCCACTCTGCGGCTTTCAAACTTCTTGCAGGAATAACGGTCTCTCACAACTTTCTTGAATTCCATAGGTAATATCTCTCTGTAATTATTTCGCTTCCGCCAGTTCCATCAGAAGATCCGGAATCGCGATCGCCTGCGGACATACAGCCTGGCAGGCACCGCACTGAATGCAGACGGACGGGGTTCCATCGGATACCACGCGACTCATTCCGGCCAGTGCTTCATGACCGTCGATTTTCCACGCATTATACACTTTCAGATATTCCGGTATATTGATCTGCATCGGACAGCCTTCCGTACAGTATCGGCATGCGGTACATGGCACAACGATCGAAGAACGGAACTTATCCAGCGCTTCCTTCAGCGTATTGAGATCTTCTTCGCTCAGCCGCTCGTCATCTTCAAAGGTCGCCAGATTGTCATCCATCTGTTCAAGGGAGCTCATACCGCTGAGAATGACCTGTACGCCCGGCAGGCTCTTAACAAACCGCAGTGCCCAGGAAGGAATACTCCAGTCCGGATGTGCATTCTTCAGGATCGCCTCCGCTTCATCGGTCAGCTTTGCCAGACGCCCGCCGCGGACCGGTTCCATAACCATGATGGGAATATTGTGTTCAAACAGAATCTGATACTCCTCTTTGGCTGTGCCATAGTACCAGTCAAAGTAATTCAGCTGGATCTGTGCAAAATCCCATTTCCGGATTTCTGCGAACCGGCGCAGTGTTTCCGGGCTGGCATGGCTGGAAAAGCCAAGGTAACTGATCCGTCCGAGCTCCTTCTGTTTTTCAAAATATTCGATACAGCCGCAGTTCTGGTAATCATCTGCGTTTCCATCCATTATGCAGTGCAGCAGATAGAAATCGATATGATCGGTCTGCAGACGCTTCAGCTGTTCTTCAAAAACCGCTTCATAATCCGGATTGGCATGATGATTGAACTTGTCTGCCAGATAGAAAGAATCCCGGGGATACTTCGTCATGCATGCGCCAAGGCATTTTTCCGAATCCCCGTTGTTGTACACATAAGCCGTGTCAAAATAATTGATTCCGTTTTCCTTTGCCCGATCAATGATTTTATGAGCTTCTTCATAGTTGATATACGAATTCGGCATGTCCGGATCGACAAGCGGAAGACGCATGTTTCCAAGGCCCAGCCTGGAAAGGTTAATGTTCTGGAATGATTTGTATTTCATAGACTCTTTTCTCCTGTCTTAATGTTAAATGATTTTATGCCTCAGAAAAACCGCATTTTCATAATATCGTCAAATCAGGGCTTCCCTGTTTTCCAGACATACGCATTGTTTTTTTACGGTTCTGAACCACAGCGACGAAACGTGAGATCCGTTTCACGTTTGTCTGATGCGTTCCGCTAAAAACAATAAACTCCGGACAATGATCCGGAGCAGTCATACTGTTTTAAATTCAGTCATCCGCTTCTGCTCTGCAGCAGAGGGAACCATACATTCTCATATATTTGTTGCACGATCTGCAGCGATATTTTATGGTAGAAGAACCCAGCGTTGCCCAGAACTGATAGGAAATCTGATCCTCTCTGTCTTCACCGCACCACGGGCATTTTACCTTATGACCATCTGCGTTTTTAAAACCACCGCTTGCCTGTTCCAGTTCTTCGTCCGTAAGTGAAAGTTCAAACATCTTCGGATCAACACCGTTATCCGCAAGGATCCTGCGAAACTCTGCATCTCCATTCGCACGTTCCAGTTTTTCACGTAATTCTTTTGATAGTTTCAGCATTTCAGCACCGCCTTTTCTTGTTTTCTTTCATGTCGTTCAGAGTTCATTTCTCTGACGTAATTATATACGTTCCAATTTCACTGCTTCCACACAGCACATACGAATACACTGAGATACAGGTGTGTCGATTCCTGCATTCCCCTTCGTTTCAGGCTGGCGGAAAAAAATAAGAGCTGTTCTTACAGCTCTTATCGTTTCGGTGGTTTTTCGTCCATCAGGGCATTGCAGTTAAGACAGACGGGAAGTTCCCTTCTGGAATAGTAACCGCAGTTGCTGCAGGTACAGTCGGGAAGATAATAATACCCGGTTACAGACTGTTTTACCTTAATCTTTTCGTGAATCCAGTATGCATGAGGCGCAGGCTTTTTGGCGTTGTCATTATTCATGCCTGTGCCCCATGGATCGATATACCTATTTGACATGTTATCCCCGACTTTCTTACAACATCATACCATACCTTGGGAATGCCGCTGAAGGGTAGTTTACAGCAGGAAGAGGCTGAATGCGATCAGAATCTGTCCCGCATAATACAGACTGAGGTTTGTTACCCGAAGCCGGAATTCGGATTTCGGACCAAAGGTGTTCAAAATCAGGACAATATCACTGACGAGAAACAGCACTGCACCGATTGCGAAAACCGCGGTAAACGCACCTGGAGCAGTGATCAGATTGGAAATTGCAGAGCAGTTCAGCAGAACGATCGCGCCGATATATACAATTCCGAAGATCTTGAAGGCTTTTTCAGCAGTGATCTTTGAAAAGATCCATTTCATCAGCAGCGCCGTCAGCACCGCAGCTGCGATCAGGACGATCCACTCAGACCGGACCATCGGGAAGACCGCCAGAAGATACATGATATGTCCGGCCAGAAAGACCAGAATCCCGACCAGAAAGACCGGCTTGCCGTTCTTTACCACAAAACGAAGGTTCAGCAGTACATCCGCAATCATTCCCAGAAGCAGTCCGATCACAATTTTCGCAGCTGCCGGATTCCCTTTCGGTGCATTCAGAGCACCAAGCAGAACAAAGCAGAGCGATGCCGCTCCTTTCAGAATGACCGCAGGTACATAGTTTTCCTGCTTTTCCTGCAGGATAAACGCACCTGCAAGCACAATGCACGCGGCTGTCAGAATGATCATCAGCATAAAATGCCCTCCTTTACTGAATCATTTCAGTTCTGTGATGATACGGATGGACCTTCTTCGATAAACATGCCGGTAAACCGGGGAACGCCGAACCTTCTGACAAACAGATCACACTTGCAGAGAAACGTAAAGAAGATATGTCTTCCGGTTCCGGACAGAGACTCATAGTTTCCCTGCCCCTTGGCAAGAATAACGTCTGCCATGTCGAAGACCCTTCTGCTTTCTTCCGGCATCTTCTGATATACCGTACCGGCAATAGCTGTTCCGTTGGTGATGATGTCTGCCTCAGGATTCACGCCGGCATACAATGCGTCTTCTTCCGTCGCATCGTTGAATGTTTCACTTCCCCTGACCAGCACCGTTACGGCAAGTGAGGGAAAGCGCTTCTTCAGCTGGCGGATCATCAGCTTATCCAATACGATCTCACCGCAGTTATCCGCCACAAGCAGAAACCGGTTCCCGTTTTCACATGCCCTTAAAAAGGATGCATAGGTTTTCCGATCCTGTTCAGAAGCGCTGACCTGTTTCAAAAGACGGATAAACTCTTCCGGATGGACCTGTTCCAGTGCACCGAAATCGATATAGTTGCCGGTCCGTGCATAGAGGATGGATGTAAACAGCGGATCTTCGGACTGCTCGATCTCCCGCTCCAGCGTTTCTTCCTGCAGAAGCACAAGATCGTTATATTGTTTCTTGATCACTTTCCAGTCGGTGGGCGATCCATAGGTTCCTGCATACAGTTCTTCGAACCGCGCGGCAATTTCCGGAGAAGATTCCGTTTCCCGATACCGGTCCAAAAGCTGCTGAATGCCGCTTAAAAAGGAAGGATCGGAACATCTGGATTGTTGCCGCTTGAGCATACAGGAAGCACATTCTTCCAATATTTTCATAGTGTTGTACCTGTCTGAAGCTTATCATATTCTGACTGGTTCTGCCGAACATGAAAAATGGGCTGCAATCCTGCCCATTTTCATGTTTGATTCTAAAGAAGGGAAATGTTCAGCTCGCTGCTGACAGTATTATTCTGTCCGTTTCCCGTGATTGCTTTCTGGTCCTTTTGTGAAGTTTATCTGAACTTTTGTGTAAGATCCGTGAAAATCAGAGAATCACCCGGTTGATTGCTTCAGTCACCCTGCTCAGATCATTTGTTCCCTTGATCTTGATGGTGAGTTTCTTTCCGCTCATCAGCAGAAGATCCATCCGTGCCTCCGGTACCAGTTCGATTCCGCCGCCTACGCCATAGGAGAACACCTGAATCGAATGATATGGAATTACCGTAACGCTCTGTTTGATATTCAGAAGGTCTTTTCCTTCCGATACGATTATTCT
>JAEEPV010000298.1 GCA_016284975.1 Solobacterium sp. | reverse complement strand
CTCTTCCAGCTGTTCCAGTGTACATGCCTGCTCCAGACGCACGGATTCAATGCCCAGCCGGACAAGGGAGCTCATTGCGGCATATTCGCCAACCGCATTTCCAAGATCCGTAATCAGTGTCCGGATATAGGTGCCTCCGGAAACGACCGCATCCAGATGCCAGCAGTCATTTTCAAATGAAATCTGCATCCGGCTGACATGGATCGGGCGTGGCTGACGCTCAATTTCAATGCCCTTTCTGGCCAGTTCATACAATTTCCGGCCATTCACTTTCAAAGCGGAAACCATCGGCGGGACCTGCATTGTATCACCCAGAAAACGGTCTGCCGTTTCCTGAAGCGACGCAGCGGAATGATGGGATGGTGTTTTCTGATCAATCACCTGGCCCCAGATATCCCCGGAATCCGTCCGGCTGCCGAAAACAAATGTCGCGTGATAGTGTTTGTGATTGCTGATACAGTATGGAAGGAACTTGGTATATCTTCCGAATAAAAGAATCATCAGTCCGCTGGCATTGGGGTCCAATGTACCGCAATGACCGATTTTTCGTTCGTGAAATACCCTTCGGCATCGGCTCACAGCATCAAAGCTGGTCATACCGGCAGGTTTGTTCAGAAGCAGGATCGCATCCATACCTAGAAATTATACCAAGTTCGACTGCCAAAAACGGAAACAATCATGAAAAAGAAATGAAAAAAATAATGAAAACTTTTTCTAATCATCGTTGACAAACGATTGGATTCGACTAAAATCTAAACATATAAACAAAACCGGTAGAGGTAGCGGCGCAGATGAGTAACACGGGAAGCCGGCAGGCTGTGATCCGTTGTGAAAGGCAATCGCCGCCGAACGATCGGATGCGGCAGCTGAGGATCGTGGGGATGCGGAGAAGATCCGTATCACTCCTTCACGGAGGTGAAGAGGCGCTATTGCTTATGGGAATATGCCGTATGCGATAGCATGCGGCTTTGTTTATTTCTCGTAAGTGTTTAAGGAGGAAAGAAACATGAGAAAACTCACAGCAATCGCGGCAGTAAGTGCCGCCATGATCCTGACCGGCTGCGGCAGCAGTACAACCGGCACAGCAACCACAACTTCATCCGATTCCGGTACATTCCGGGTTGGCATGGAATGCAACTACGCTCCGTTCAACTGGACAACCACCACGGAGGGCGAATATACACAGCCCCTTTCATCTTCGGATTTCTGTGACGGTTATGACGTTGTGATCGCAACTACGATCGCAAAAACACTCGGCAAAGATGTACAGATCGTCAAGACCGACTGGGATGCCCTGATTGTTGATCTTCAGCAGGGCAGTCTTGATGCGATCATCGCCGGTATGACTGAGACACCGGAACGTGCGGAACAGGTCAGCTTTACCTCTCCGTATTATGTATCTCCGGAAGTTGTCATTATCCGCAAAGACTGTGACCTTACTGAGATTACCGATATTCAGGAACTCTCCGGACGCAAGGTCCAGGGACAGATGGGAACCCTTTACGATACGATCATCGATGATATCGATGGTGTTATCCACGTTGAAGCGGCAACCGATTTCCCTGCAGCGATCAATGCCCTCCAGCATGGTGATGTCGATGCGGTCACATCCGAACTTCCGGTAGCGATCGGTGTCTGTGCAGCGAATCCGGATCTCACCTATGTACAGTTTGAACAGGGCCATGGCTTTACCAGTGCCGGTGATGAAGGCGGCGTTACCGTAAGCATCGCAGTTGCCAAGGAAAACACCGAACTTCTGAAAGATGTTCAGGCAGCTCTTGATCAGATTTCCGAAGCAGACCGTGCGGTTGCCATGGAAGCAGCAGTTCTTCGCCAGCCGGCTTCCGAGGAGTAATCCATGGAATCGTCCTTTCTCGGACAGATCCTTGATATCCTGAAGCGCTACTGGCCAAGTCTTGCGCTGGGAATTCAGAATACGCTGATCATATCGCTTTCGGGTACGCTGATCGGTCTTTGCATCGGACTGATTGTCGGAGGAATCCGGGCAATCCGGCTGGATTATACCGCAAGCCCTGCGGCAGTCTTTGGAAAGAAAGTACTGGATCGGCTTGGAAAGATCTACATTGATGTATTCCGGGGAACGCCGATGATGGTACAGGCAGTATTTCTCTACTATGCCCTGCTGAATGTCGTTCACTGGAATAAGCTCACTGCCGCAATCTTTGTCATTTCGGTCAATACCGGAGCTTATATGGCAGAGATCATCCGTTCCGGCATACAGGCTGTGGATATCGGTCAGACTGAAGCATCCAGGTCGCTTGGAATGAGCAACATTCAGACCATGATGAATGTGGTTCTCCCGCAGGCTGTACGGAATGCGTTCCCGGCGATTGGCAATGAGTTTATCGTCAACATCAAAGACTCATCCGTTCTGATGATCATCTCGATCGCGGATCTGATGTTTCAGGCAAAGTCCATTGCCGGAAGCACCTTCCAGTTCACAGCCACATATGGCATTACGGCAGCGATCTACTTTATTCTTACCAGTATCGCTTCCCTGATTCTGAATTCGATTGAGCGGAAGATGAACGCTTCCAGCACGAGCTTCCCGCAGTCGGATACCGATCCGAGCAACATGGTACTGGCAACCGAAAACGCCGGGGAGGAACATTATGAGTGAAGCAGTCGTAGAGATACATGATCTGCATAAGTCGTTTGGCTCCCTGGAAGTGCTTAAGGGAATCGACTTTTCTGTCGCACCCGGTGAAGTGGTCTGTCTGATCGGTTCTTCCGGTTCCGGCAAATCCACCCTGCTTCGCTGCATCAACCTTCTGGAAAAACCGGATAAGGGAGTGATCCGGGTATTTGGAGAAGATATTCTCAGTATCCGCAATGTGGACCGTTACCGCGCCAATGTCGGCATGTGTTTCCAGCAGTTCAATCTGTTCAAAAACATGAACGTTCTGAAGAACTGCATGATCGCGCAGGAAAAAGTATTGAAGCGGTCTTCAAAAGAAGCGGAGGAAAAAGCCATGTTCTTCCTGAAGAAGGTCGGCATGGAAGCCTTCGCAAACGCAGATCCTTCCCGCATCAGCGGTGGTCAGAAACAGCGTGTTGCGATCGCAAGAGCTCTGTGCATGGATCCGGATCTCATGTTGTTTGATGAACCGACTTCCGCGCTTGATCCGGAAATGGTCAAGGAAGTCCTTGAGGTCATGAAGCAGCTTGCGGTCGACGGACTTACCATGATCGTCGTAACGCATGAAATGGGATTTGCCCGTCAGGCAGCAGACCGTGTAGTCTTCATGGATAAAGGCGTGATTGAAGAAGAAGGAAGCCCGGAGGAAATTTTTACAAATCCAAAGAGCGCAAGAACCAGAGAATTCCTTCAGCATTTCATCAACGATTAATAACAGACAGCTCATACGGGCTGTCTTTTCAATTGGAAAGCTGCAGGTTCAGCGGCGGGATCGGTTCGGTATTGTGATGTGCCTGCCCTTCACAGGCCGGCAGATCGATTGACTTCCCCCGCCGTTCATGCGTCTTTACAAGATCTGCATCCGTGCGGTTGAAAAAGGCCAGTGTCTGGATACCGTCATCCCAGGTAAGATCGACATTATAGTACTCCCCGTCCAGACGAACGATATTCCATGCATGGTTTTCTCCGCTCCAGCCGGAAGCGTAATAACAGGGAATCCCGCATTCCCTCATCAGCAGCTGAAACGATTTTGCGTATCCGGCACAAACCGATCTCCGGTTGACCAGGACACTGAAAGCACTCTGACTGAAATCCGATTCCAGATCATAGTCGCATAGTGCAATCAGCGCATTGTGAAGAAACAGTTCCTTTTCGTAATCACTTCCAAGTTCTTTCGCCTCCTGCAGCAGCGATGCACAGGCGTTGTCAAACAGGGCCCGGTTCTTTTCAAGATCATTCGTCAGATCATTATAATGAAGCTCAATTGCGGTCACGCGTCCATTATCGTAGTACCGGAAGGAAACACTTTCCTCCAGCCAGAACAGCTCGGGATGATCATAGAATACCGCTTCCCAGACTTCTTCCGCTTCCTCATAGTTCAATGCGTACACGGCAGGATTAAAAACATCCTCTTTTTCATAAACTGCCTCGATCAGCTTTGCGTAGACGAGCTTCTGATCTTCATTCAGCATTCCGAAATACGGGTAATACAACGGATCATACTGATCCAGCATCTCCTGATACTCCTTTGCGGATGCCGAATCCGCATCAATGGAAGACAATAGATCGCTGACAAACGGAATGGAAGTATTCTCCCCTATGGATTTCAGATATCTTCGGACATCGGATTCACTGTTGAGTTCAGGTATCAGCTGCTGTCCGGTTGCCTGTCCATAAATAAAAAGCGATACTGCTATCGAACTGATAAAAACAGCAAATACCATAATCAGAATCATGAGCGATGACAGCAGTTTCTTCAGCAGTTTCAAAACAGACCTCCGGGGTTTGAAGACCCTTTTCCATTATAATGGTTACATGTTCAAACGGATTTATATTGAAATCACGAACGCCTGTAATCTGTCCTGTTCCTTCTGTCTGAAAACAGGACGGGCTCCTTATTTCATGGAACCGGGTGAATTTCGCAGGATCGCAGAACAGGCACGCAGGCATACCGATTATCTTTATCTCCATGTTCAGGGAGAGCCCTTTCTGCATCCCTTTCTGGATACGATCCTTTCCATCTGTGATGAGCTTCAGTTTTCCGTTCAGCTGGTGACAAACGGCACGTTACTGGACCGTCATCCTTCGCTACTGGACCATGCATGTCTGCGCAGGATATCCATCTCCCTGCAGTCCGCAGATTTTCAGAAGGAGAACACTCTGTCTTCCTATATGGATTCTGTACTGGCATTTGCGGAAAAATCTTCCGATAAAGGCATCTATACGGAACTGCGGTTCTGGCGGTCTGATGAACTGCAGAAAAAATCCGGAAGCTATTGTCTCGAACAGATAAAAAAACAATACAGCCTGCACAGAACCGGGCGGACAAACAGTTACCGGCTGAAAGAGCGGCTGTTCCTCAGCTTTGCCAATGATTTTGAATGGCCTTCCGCTTCCGGTTCCTCAGATGAAGAAGTATCCGGTACATGTCTTGGGGCCCGGCAGCAGATTGCCATCCTGAGTGATGGAACGGTTGTGCCGTGCTGTCTGGATGCCGCAGGCAACGTAAAGCTTGGCAGTCTTCATGAAAATACCCTGGAGCAGATCATCCGGGGATCCCGCTGTCAGGAACTGATCCGTCAGTTTCAGACACACCGGATCAGAGAACCCTTCTGCAGAAACTGTACCTTTCGCAAGCGCTTTGAATAATCACTGCGCTTTTTCCTTCTGCCAGAGTTCGATGACATCCAAACCGAACCGGTTTTTCAGCTCATATGTCGTAAAGTGGTTGTAAAACGGTGCGTCCATATCGATTTCTTCCCCATTGCAGAGATAGTAGTATCCCTGTTTTCCATCATCCAGTGAATGTATGAAGGAATAACTGATCTCATAGACTGTTCCTTCGTTATCTCTGATCTGATAATGATACGGATCTCCTTCCACCGGCAGATTCATGGCCTGAAGGATTTTAAAAAGTGTCGCAAAGGAAACGCCATAGCTGTAACCGCTCGCAACCAGCGGACAGGAAAAATCATATTCCTGTTCATTTGAGGTACGAAATCCGATCCGGTGATTATATCCATCCAGAGCCCGTTCGATTTCTTCCGCAGTAAATTCCGCCTGGCAGGCATACTGATGATCAAGACAGAGAAAAAGCAGCTGATTTTCGTTATAAGCCTCGTCAATCGGTTCTCCGTCAATCACACCCCGTGCATCAGCCTCCGTGGATTCATAATCGTTTATCTTCCGATACGGATGATTGAACTTAAATTCATACAGAAAATGAAACGGCGGTTTGGCTGCTTTATTAATCATTTCAAGCTGCTGAAACAGCGCTTCCCGCTCGGACCGGGAGGAAAACTCCTGAACCAGCTGCGCTGTAATGATTCCTTCCGCTGTTTCCTTCTGCAGTTCAAGGGCGCCGACCGGCAGATCCTGATACTGCTCGATCAATGTTACGCTGTTGAAATCATTTCGAAGGTTATTGACCAGTGCTTCCATACCCCAGTAGTAATCATCCAGCACATGAAATTCCAGACCGCTGTTCATCGTTACGGTCCAGAGATAGTCTTCGTAGTCATCATATTCGGAATATACCGGCTCTGGCTCGGCGGAAACGGTTTTCGGGCGTTCTCCGGTAATCTCCTGGGCATATTTAAGGATATCGGAACGATCGTATTTCTTGTTACGTCCACTGAGCATTACCGCAGTCAGCAGTACCATTGGGATAGT
>JAEEPV010000297.1 GCA_016284975.1 Solobacterium sp. | reverse complement strand
TCACGTCGTCGATTGAATTGTTCTCGAGGCCAACGATGGTGCAGCCGCCCGCGCCAACTTTAACTTTTGACCCGGATACTTTTATGATCTTTTTCTTGGAATCCTCTGTCCTCGATGATTTTCTCTTCTGAGCCCGAAAGCTCAATTCTGTTCCGTCAGCCAGTTCGACCGGCCAAGTGTACTCTGTTTCAGGCCCATTTTTTACACAGACATTCCAGGTTTCATCCATTTCGTGGATTCCGTCTGCAAGAGATGCTGAATCGAAGTAAAAATTCCACTCCAGCGTACGGAACAAACTAATGAAGTCAGCTACATCAGCTGATTGGACTCCTCTAAAGATTGCATCCCCATTATCGATTTCTGGTTTATTATCTGTGCTGATTTTCTTAATGAATCTGCTAGCCGCGTCCTCATTCTTTTTCATAACGCTGGTATTATCGAGAAGTCTCGGGCATTCAATTAAGTGCCCGGAAACGTCCACTTCAGCATATTTAACATCCAGCTTCGCATTCTTCATCTTTGCACGGGCTGTTGGAATCAGAGCGTCAGGATGGCCGCAGATCTTATAGCCAAATTCCAGCGGGGTAAGCTTATTTCGGTTCATTCGGTATACTTCAAGCTTCAGCAACTCTGTTGCTTCACTGATATGTGCATACCAGGAAACGGCATCCTCTGCCATCCAAACACGAATAAGCTTGTCGTATCCAGGCCGATAACCAAACCATCTTCCCATCTGCATCAGCGTATCGTACATTTGAGAATTCCGGTAGAAGTAACTGACGCAAAGCCCTTCCAGGGTCAATCCGCGTGACAGGCAGTCACCGCCAATGGCAATGACACGCAGCCCGTCATGGTTTTCTCTTTCAAACCTCTCATAATCCAACGAGTCTGCTGATTTCTGGTTGACAGAAACCACGCTGACCTTTTCGTTAGCTTCAAATAGATGCTCCTGCAGCTGCTCCCATGAAATTCCATAGGAAGCTTCAATGCTGCTGTCGTCAAACACTTTCTTGATTGCTCGGATTTCAGGATATTCCAGCGCTAAATCGCCCATCTTGCAGTACGACTTTATGTACAGCATAACTGAGTTGGACCAAAAAGAAATCACCTTGCTCTTCAGCCTATTCTGGACATCGACAAAACGACTGACGTTGATCATCATGGATCGATGCGTCTTAGTGTGTCCAAGAATGTCGCGAACTGCGTTCGACACGGCATAGTACCGGATCGCCTGTTTTAAGCTGCTTGGCAGCTCCAAAACATCTTGTGTCTTTTTGTGCTTGAACGGAAATGCCTCTTTAACATCATCAGCCTTAATGGGAATAACTTGTGCGGAATTAGCTTCGTCCCTAAAAAGCTTTTCACTGCCAATGTAATTAGAAGGCGTAGGAAGGCAGCAGATAAAATCGTCCGGGAAAAGATCCGGGTCAATCTTATCTGTTCCTTCAACATATGGATTGATTAGGATATTTGCAAAAGGGGTTGCTGTAATAGCGAGGTAGGTGGAGTTCGAAAACAGTTTAAGGATTCTTCTTATGCAGTGGTTTATAGCCGTAGGAGAATCCTCTTCCTTCGTGTTGACAGATGCATCATCCGCTTCGTCGTCAATCAGAAGCATCGGAACATCAATAGTCTTATTGTCCGGTCCAGCCAGCCATTTTGCTAGGTTGTCCAGAACGCTCTTAACTTTTTTGACGACAAAAAGCTTGGGCATCATCTGATCATTGATGATAATCGAATGGGAATCCGCAACAGATTTACTGAAATCTCGTGCGTTGGAAGTAAACGCTTCCACGTAATTAGTTTCAATTTTCCCGTACAGCCCTACGCCGACATTTATCGTTGGAAGGATTTCTCCTCTCTGCTGATTTGCATCATCCTTCTGCAGACCTACGAAATCGCTTTCCAGTCTTTTCTGCGTCTGTCTGCGCAGAGTATTTGTCCTGCCGGCAAGAACGATAATAATCTTATAGCCTGCATCTATTGCTTTGTTGCAGACGGATGTATAGTTTGCCGTTTTACCCGACTGGACGTCACCAATTACAAGTCCCTTGCGTTTCTCTCCTTTGCTTGGGTCGCCAATACGGTTCAGGATTTCGTCAGTGTTTCGGTCCAGGTCGGTAATCATGTCCTCAGACCAGTGTTTTGCTTCCGCCATATATCTTTTAAAGCGGCGATTATAGCCGCAGGATTCCGGATTGTCCTCCGCGAAATGCGTATACCACTCCAGATCATGATCAGCCGAGGGCTTATCAATGGTCACAACAATTCCGATCGAAGCCGCACGCAACTCCCGAACTTGCTCGCGGATAGAAGTAAACTCTGAATCTGTATACTGATGACGGCTTGCCTTTCGAATCCGGTCTGCCATTTCATTGAATTCTTCGACAGTGGGTACTAACCCTTCAGCAGCGAATTCATCGTCGTACTCAACACACAGTTTTCTGAAAAGGAGATCTAGTTTGTCCATTTATATGTCCCCCAAATCTTCATACTTGATATCGTAATCAGCAAATGGCATTATGGTCATCAATTCTTCGAACTCTGCTTTTCTTTCATCAGGATTGATTTCGGACAATAGTGCACGAAGGTTCGACAACACATTCTGATAAGCTATATCAACGTCTTCAAAGGCAAATTTCTTGTCGTCATAGAAATCCGTATGTATGGCATTCACAGGAATATTCTGTTCCAATAGCCGAAGAAACGTCTGCATCTTTCTTTTATCCTTCAGTTCCTCCATGAGTTCTTTTAGCACTGGGTATTCAGGATTAATAATATAAATCATTCCGTTTCTCGTTTCCTGAGGGAGCCAAAGCTGCAGTTTCTCGAAGGATGCTTCGTTTGTCGCACGGAATCTATACTTTCGTTTACCTGCTTTAATGATTGGCGAAACTATTCTCCTCAGATTTCTTAGAACTACTTCTGGCGGAATTGCCATGGATTTTTTGACATCAATTGTCCAGATGTCGTCGAGTGTATTGGGCATATCAACTCTTATCCGGCACAACTTTGAAAGGTCTGTTTTGCGGGAGAGACGAAACCAGTCTGCTGCAACAATCAACCGCTTATTTCGATAGACATAAAACCCCTGGTTCTTTATTAATCCATCCTTGCCCCCCAATGCATTCAGATCAGTCTGTGATAGTGAATCAGAAAACGGAAGTATGAACGGTGTGACAATTACATTGTCAATCGCATCTGCCCCGCTTTGGTTTATATAATGCACCGCAATTCGTTCCGATGGCATCTCATCGCTTCTTGTGATGAAAAACGGATCTATCGGTTTCAGCGGAATACCGTTGCTGGTAATAGTTAGCCTCTTTAGTCCAGGCTCACCTTGAAGGTAACGATGAAATGTTAGGGAAAGATGCTCTTCAACTTCCCTAATCTTCAGAAGAAGCCCCTGTTCTTTGTTGTCATCGCCAGCAAAAATCTTATCCAATTTATCCCATAGCACAATGGTGCCTTCATTCTGATTCTGTAGTTCATCAATCTGTGGCAACTGCTGAATATCTTCTATATCCAGTTCGAGCAGTTCCCAGGCTTGCGCTTTGATCACGTGATCTAAATCCCAGCAAAATGCGCTGATAGTGCTATCCCGCTTGCTTGCAACAGTCAGCTTTCTACATTGAGAAAGCGAAGCAGTTTTTAAGCCAAGTCCAAATCTCCCCAGATCAGAAGGGCTTCTATCCTTCCATGGGTTTCCTGAGCCATATTTCATAGCCTGGCGAAGCGCGTCAGCATTCATGCCTGCACCATCGTCAAGAATTGAGATATAGCTGTTTTCACCAGACACAAACTGGATTTGAACACGCGATGCATTGGCTGAAATTGAATTGTCAATCAAATCTGCCACCGCCGCAGAGGTCGTATATCCTATGGCCCTCGTCGACCACATTAATGTAGGTGCATCAGGCGGCAATATGATAGCTTTCATTTTTTGTTCCCCGATAACGTATAATGATATTTGCTCCTATCCTATTAGGACAGCGAATTCATTCTCTTGTGTCTTTCCCCGTCTTCGTCTAAGTATCGACCTCGCTGGTTTTGAACTCCCACAGCCAGCCAATCTTAACAGCGGGCATGCTGCGTATTTCGATCCTATTGAAGCCGTATTGTGGCTGACACCTGGATAGGCGGTATCCTCCTTCATAGACACCCAGCATTCCGGATTGTTATCCTTTTTGTTTTCTCACTTTCGCGCAAGATACAATAACCCAAAATGTATGATACCAGATTTTTCTGCATTCCTCAACATTTTTCGTCCCTTTTCTCTATGCGTTGATGATTCCCATCTCCATCATTCTTCCCAAGCCGCCATTCACAAGGAACGATTGTGGTTTCCTCCAAGCCTTGCAAATGGCAAAGAAGTCTGATACATTTCAGCTATCATTCGCACGAAGAGTCGGGATCTGCGGAGGACGAACAAATGACCGAAGAAGAACAGAAAGCCATTTGGGCCAGGCGGGAGCAGGAGCTGCTGGACAAATGCCGGATCAAAACCAAAGAGCAGTTTCTGGAAGAATGCCGCATGGCGGGCATCCCTGAAACCTGGTACGCCTTCACCTGCGACCGGTCGAAGCCCGTGTCGATAGACGAGGACACTGTCTATTACGGAAAGGGCGGAGAAACGATCGTTGCATATCCCTTTCACAGGTGGGATATCGCGTTTGATAAACTGCTCATCTACAAAGAAGAATATGAGTGGGAAGCGACCGGCGCACCGTACAGGATCACGTCGGTCGAGTGGGAATCGGGTGCCAACATTACGGCCTTCTTCGGCGGACACACCATGACGATCCGTGAGTACCGGTTTGCCGAACAGCCGGAACAGGAAATGCTCGACGACGGCTGGGTGTATGACCGCTACGACCGGTATCTGGGCTGCAGCGTCTATCACAAAACTGTTTCGGCGGGCAGCGTGATGAGGAACTCCGCTATTGTATTCAGGTTCACGAAACGAACCGACAAACGCGACGCGAACACATTCGGTTTTGCGGAAGGCAGGTATCTGAGCGGGGCATATCGTTATCCCGTGCCGCAGGATCTGCGGACGAGGCTCCGATCCGAACGGGATTTCCCGTACAGGATATCCCATGAACTTCGCAGGGTGCTGACGGAAAGGCTGGCAAAGAATCTGATCGAGGATGAATACGAGGATCTGCGTGCGTTTCAGGAAGCCCATCGGAAGGCGCTGTCCGCCGCCTTCGATCCGAAGCTCTCCCAGAGTGAACAGAAGAATGCGTATGCGAAGGCGTCCAACGATGCGGAAGCGGGTCACCCTGCGGTCGATAACTACGAAGGATGCCGCTGCTACATCGTTGAACACAACAATTTTCACCGGGCATACGACCGGGCAGGACTTGATTGGTAAACGAGCATCAGACACAGGTTTATCTTCTTCGCGCATCGTCATCCATGAAATGAGCGTCTGCTTCTGAAAAGAGGCAGGCGCTCATTTTCTTGTTTCTCGGGGAGTCTCAGATTTTTCAAAAAGAATGGAAAAACCGTGTCGCTTTTTCGCCTCAAATGTTGCGGTAAGAGAGTGAGGGGGCAATACAGCGCCAAGCCTTCGATATTGCATCAGACTCACGTTCCGATTCGTCAAAATGAACGAAAATCAAGAATTCTTCGTCGAATGACTTCTTTTTTGGCACCCCTTTGTCCAAACACAATGAGAGGACAATGAAATGAACCGGCGTTGAAAGGGCCAGGCGCAGAAGCAGGTAAAGAGTTTTTCCCGCTAGTACCCTAATACAACGCCCTTCCCATGGCTTAACAAGTGAGGGGGGCGTTATAAATCGTCTCAAATGACTGCTATACATCATGAAATTAAACTGTACCCTGCAGAATGGACACCGGTAGTTTTGGGTCGCCCTGTCTTTCGGACAGGAAGATTAGGGAAACGCCCTTAGCGGTGGACACTACTGCGGGAAAGATTTGTGTGGTAAGATGTATTCATGAAAAGGGCGG
>JAEEPV010000296.1 GCA_016284975.1 Solobacterium sp. | reverse complement strand
GCTCCGGTGCGGGCGCGTATTTCTTCCAGTTTCTTTGTGTCCGTTTCTTCCGTGAGAACCGATACAATGCCGTCATAGGCGGCACCCAGGATCACGGTGAGCTGTTTTGCGATATCATCCGTAGCGATCAGAATCCGCTCCTGTTTCGAAACACCGCACTCCTTCAGCCGTTCAGCAACACGGATCAGATTTCCTGCAAGCTCCTTGCGAAACAGCGGGGCTCTGCCGTCAGCGTATACGATTGCCGCTTCCTCCAGTGAGGCCAGGATGGTCAGGAAGAGATCGTCCAGGAAGCTCGGACATTTCTTTGTTCCCTCTTTCCTTTCCCTTCTGGCTTTTGCCACCTGACACAGCACCGCATACATGTTTTGTTTTTCTTCCCGATAGTTGAGGCGTTCATCTTCGTTGCCTCTCGAATACCGCAGCTTGGATTCACTGTAAATTCGACCCGCTATGGGATCCTCGTTCAAGAGATCACGGACATCCAGGTGTTCTTTCCGAAATTCAGACTCCGGTACGGCAAAGTGAATATGAAAGGTTTTTCCCTTTCCATCTTCAGTGCGAATGAAGCCCAGATGCTGTTGAGGGAGAATTTCGCCGATGTATTCAATGCCGAGCTTTGAAAGAGCGGGAAGATGCTTTTCGATAACGCTGAAATCCGGAACCAGGACGATAATATCAATAATTGGCTTTGCCCATGCGCAGCGGATCGAGGTGCCGCCGTCATGATCGATTTCCAGGACGTCATCCTGCATGACCGCTTTGATTTTTTTCATCATATCCTTTGCGATGGTCTCCCACGCTTCATCATGTGGATAGAGTTCAACTTTCCCGTCTTCGAGTCCGAGTATTGTCATAGCCGTTCTCCTTTTTCCTGAATCCCATTGTACAGGAAAGCGATTCACACATGATATGATTCTTGAAGGGAGTAAACAATATTGTGGAAAAACTGCTGAGTGTAATTCTGCCGGTTTATAATACCGAAATCTACTTCAGAGACTGTCTCAATTCTCTTCTGCCGCAACTCGATGCACGGGCGGAGGTGATCATCATGGATGACGGATGTACGGACGGCTGCCCGAAAATCATGGAAGAGTATGGAAAGCGGTATCCGGACATCGTAAAAGTTCTCCATGAGAATAACCGCGGGAATATGGTCGCACGCTATGCGGCAATTCAGGAGGCTGAGGGTCTGTATGTGGGCTTTCTCGACTCGGATGATCTTGTCGAAAAGAGCTGGTATGAAGATATCGTTTCGGTAATAGAAGAACATTATCCGGATATGATTATTCTGCGCTGGCTGAAATTCGATGATGAGGGACATTTCTTTGAAACCGAACGGCCGCCACTTTTTGATACGGGTGAAGTCGATAAAGATGACATTATGAAGGTGTTTGTCTCCTCCCAGCGGGTGAACGGACTTCCGCTCAAGGTCGTGAAACGCGAGCTTTTCACCGAAGATACCGACTACAGCGACAACGGAAAGCGAAGTCTTATGGAAGACAAGCTCATGAGCATTCAGCTGTTTGAAAACGCAGAGACCTTCTGGTATATCTCGCATGTTCTGTATCTGTACCGCACGAATCTTTCTTCAATCACATTTCGTACCAAAGAAAACGATCATTACACCCTGCAGTATACCTACCCGCCGATGCTGGAGTTTCTAAAGAGCTCCGGTTATGACCTGACGCCATACCATGAACTGCTCGTGGAAAACTACGGTTCCGTGATGTGGGAGATCATCCTGAAGACGCACCGTGCATACGAAAGAGAGAAAGCAATTGAAATCTTCCGGGATATGCACGGGTTTGAATTCAGTGCATACATGCCGGCACTGATCGATGACTTTACGCTGGCGGACTATAAAAAAGAAGGACTCCGCCTTCTTCTGAAAGAAGATTATGCGTCCCTGTATGACTTCGTTGGAGAAATCCGGAAAAGCCCGGATCTCGACCACAGGCCGGATCTTCGAAAACTCGGGAAGCTTTAAGATGATTTGCTTTGTATCGCTTCGATTTATGCTTCGATGTGATTCACTGTTTCATACACATCATCGTCAGTAACAGCACTTCGTACCATTCCTGAGTATCGTCGTTTTCCCTCCGCCGCAGATGCAATTCCGTTTTGGCCAGCTTGTGTTTGGCGGACTTGGATCCTCTCTTGGCAACGGTAAATGCTGACTATAATAATTATTCAAAAACCGAGCTGAATGAAGCTTGGTTTTAATATTTCCGGCTTTTCCAGGCAGTTTTCAGTTTTTCTTGTAAAAACGTACAAGTCAAAAAAACCTGCATAACGATGCAGGATTTCTGAGCTGGGGTGGCGGGATTCGAACCCACGCATGAGGGAGTCAAAGTCCCCTGCCTTACCGCTTGGCTACACCCCAAGAATATTCTTGGTAACCGCATTTACAGCTTCCAGGACGATTCTCAAAATCATTTTGAGAAAACATCCTGTCTGCGGATTACGTTCCGGACTTCATCTGAACCAATAAAAGTCCGTACAGATTATACAAAAAAGGCGGCTGTGAAACAACTGTGAATCATCAGCCACCTTTTTGCAGTCTTATTGAAGATGTACAACGTTTCCGGATTCTTTCAAATTAAACCAAAATGCTTCATCGCATTGAAAATGCCATCTTCTTCTATATCATCCGTCACATAATCCGAAATCTGCTTAATGCTGTCCGCCGCATTACCCATCGCGATTCCCGTTCCGCACGCTTTAAGCATTTCAAGATCATTTTCGGAATCTCCGAATCCATAGGAATCCGAGATATCCGCATTGAGATACTGCAGCAGTTCCCGGATACCGGTTCCTTTATTTACACCTTCTGCAGTTATTTCGCATCCGGATCCGAATCCGACATCCTTCAGCAGTTTGCATACTTCCAGTCCGCTTGGAACTTCTTCCAGCATCGCAAGCGCATGTTTCAGATCCGGAAAAAAATAATCCAGCTTGAAGATCTTTTCTCCGTGATACTCCTGCAGCCTGTGAATATGAAGCCGCTTAGTATAGGTTTCCCGTTTCTGCCCATGCCGGATGATATCCAACGCATCTTCACTGATCCAGCTGCAGTCTTCCCCCTGCAGGCAAAGACCGGATTCATGAATTTCAGCCAGTTCGATCAGACGAAAGATCAGACTGTCCGGAATCGGATGTGAAGTGACCGACTGGTTTTTCCAGACCAGATTTCCACCGCTGCTGCATACTGCACCGTCAAACAGTTTCGGATCATAAAAATCCACGATTCCCGAAAATCCTCTGCCGCTGCACAGCACAAGATAATGCCCGTTTTCTTTTGCCTTCCGCAAAGCCTCCATAGTGCTTTTTGGAATTGTAAAGGTGCGATGGGAAAACAGCGTATTGTCGATATCAAAAAACAGAATACTCATACAGGAAACCTCAAGATAAACAAAGGGCATTTTCCTGCCCTTTGGGTGTAATACTACAGATCTTTGCAGTCGGAGATTTTACGCTTGATGCCATTGAGAACGACATAACCTATCTCCGGATCATCGTGAACGATGTAGCGGGGACCATAATCCTTCTGCTCTGATGCGGACAGTTTCGGATGATGATGCCCATCTCTTCCCTCACAGGTAATATCCTTTTCGGGAGGAATCACATGCCCGTCCTGGGCAATTGTTTTCCTTCTTTTCTTAACCCCGGATGCCAGTCTGGCCCACACTCCGACAATGATGACCCAGATCAGCACCGAAAGGATCGTAAACAGAAATTCCATTATTTTGTTGCTTCCTTAACACCTTCCACAAGACCGGCAATCTTCTGAATATCCGAAGGAATGATGATCTTGGTAGACTGTCCGTTGGCAACCTTTTCAAGTGCCTCAAGGCTCTTGAGCTTGACAACCGCATCGTCTGCACCGGCTTCGCGGATCATACGGATACCATCGGCCGTCGCCTGCTGAATCTTGCGGATTGCTTCAGACTGACCTTCTGCCTCAAGAATCTGTTTTGCCTTTTCCGCTTCCGCATTCAGAACTGCAGATTCCTTGCGGCCTTCCGCTTCAAGGATCATCGCCTGTTTCTGACCTTCTGCCGTCAGGATCGCAGCACGCTTCTCACGTTCTGCCTTCATCTGCTTCTCCATGGATTCACGGATTGCTGTCGGCGGCTGAATGTTCTTCAGCTCGACACGGGTTACTTTAATACCCCACGGATCGGTTGCGGCATCGATTGTCGCAAGCATCTTGGAGTTGATTGCCTCACGGGAAGTGAGCGTCGCATCCAGTTCCATATCACCGATGATATTACGCAGTGTGGTCGCGGTCAGGTTTTCCATGGCCATAATCGGATTTTCAACGCCATATGCGTACAGCTTGGGGTCAAAAATCAAAAAGTATACGACCGAGTCGATCATCATGGTTACATTATCCTTTGTGATAACCGGCTGCGGCGCAAAGTCCGCCACTTGTTCTTTCAAAAGAACTTTACGGGCAACTCTGTCAATGACCGGAAGCTTGAAGTGAACACCGGGCTGCCAGGTTGCGTTATAGCGTCCAAGACGCTCCACAACAAACGCACTTCCCTGCGGAACGATTTTCAGGCATGCGCCAAGAATCAGGATCACAAGGATCAAAATCACTAGAATATCGAAGAATAATGGCATAATAATCTACCTCCATTCGTAATACGATGATTATATCACGAGCCCGGTTTCCGCCATATAAAAGCGCATTTTCATATCAACGTATAAAGAAGCAAAACTACCCTGCATTTGATAATGTCACACCGTAACCGGTTACATTTCTCTGCCCTCTTCCATCTTTTCCGTTTCGTGCTAGAATTCCTTGCATGTAAAGGAGGAAGTGGATATGAAACCTAGAAAACACTGGTGGATCTGGCTGCTCGTTGCCACATACATCTGGTTTATTTTTTCCAATTCGCTTATGGTCGCAGATGCCTCTTCCAAATTAAGCACCAAAGTCACCTGGTATCTGATCAATCATCTGCAGCGGTTCGGGCTGTATGCAGATTTTTATACATTTCATCATTATGTACGCAAACTGGCGCATTTCACGGAATTTGCCGGACTGGGATTTCTGGTCACACTGGCCATGCATATCTGTCCGCTGTTCAAAAGCAGATTTCTGAACTTCACCTTATTTCTGGTCGCTATTCCGGTCGCGGATGAAACGATTCAGCATTTTGTGGAAGGCAGAAGCAGTGAATATTTTGATATGCTGATTGACGGAGGCGGATTTCTTGCAGGAGGTTTCTTCTGTTATGTGCTGATTCTGATCCTTCTGGATATATTCAAAAGGAAACCGCGACATGCCTGATCAGAACGAAACCCTGAAACTGCTTGAGGAATACGGGATTCCCTATGAGCTGAGTGAGCACCCGGCGGTATTCAATATCGAAGAAATCTCGAAGATTGATCTCCCTTATCCGGACCGGATTGCCAAAAACCTGTTCATTCGGGACGACAAAAAGAGGAACTACGCTCTTTTGACCATTATGGGTCATCAGCGTGTTGATCTGAAAGAATTCCGGAAGTCACAGGGAACACGTGCACTGTCATTTGCCTCTTCAGAAGATCTGTTCCGGTTTCTGAAACTGACACCCGGAGCGGTGACACCGCTCGGGCTTCTGAATGACAGCGATCACAGCGTCAGACTCTTTCTGGATGCCTCCTTTCTCGAAGGAAACGGAAAGATTGGCATTCACCCAAACGACAATACGGCAACGGTATGGCTCAGCACGAACGATCTGATCCGCCTGCTGAGCACGCATGGAACCACGATTCAGACGGTTCATTTCTGAACGAATCGATAACAGAGGAGTATATATGAAATCATCCAGACAGATTCTTGAAAACTATCGGAACATCGGCACAGCCAAATGTTCGCTATCCGCCGGGAAAATGATTCTCAGCGGCACATTCGCAGGGCTGTTTATCGCATTTGGTGCTTTTGGCTCCCAGATCGTCGGAGCTTCAGTGCAGGATCCCGGTCTTGCAAAACTGCTTGGGGCTCTGGTGTTTCCGGTCGGACTGACTCTGGTTCTGTGTGTCGGAACCGAGTTGTTTACCGGCAACAGTCTGCTCACGATACCGCTGCTGGAGAAAAAAATCACCCTTGGCGGAATGCTGAAAAACTGGTCACTGGTTTATCTTGGCAACCTGATTGGTTCTCTGATTATGGCTGTACTGGCAGTGTATTCCAATCTGCCTGCAATGTTTGGCGGAAATCTGGCAAATGTCATGGTGAGCGCAGCCGTCTCAAAATGCACGCTGACCTTCGGCGAAGCACTGATGCGGGGAATTCTGTGCAATGTACTCGTGTGTCTTGCAGTATGGCTATCCTTTGCGGCAGACGAACAGGCCGGAAAGATTCTCGGTCTTTACCTTCCGACGATGTTATTTGTGTTATGCGGGTTTGAACACTGTGTAGCGAATATGTATTTCATTCCAGCAGGAATGATGGCTTCATCCCATTTTTCAATCGCAGCAGAAGGCGTATCGATTGCCTCGTTTCTGATTCATAATCTGATCCCGGTAACGATCGGTAATGTGATCGGCGGAGCAATCTTTGTCGGCGGCGGATTCTATGCATTATTTGGAGATCATGAACGTTCCTGACTGGCTTCGTGAAATTCTGTTCCGGACGGCCTGGCCTATGGAAGCGCCCGCGATGTTCGGACCATTTCATATTTTTATGCTGATACTGTGTACGGCAGTACCATATTTCCTTGCGAAACACAGCCCAATACAAAATAAACAGCTGCTGGTAAAACGTCTTTCCGTCTGCGGATGGATCCTTGCAATCACGGAGGTTTACAAACAGCTGTTTTATTACGTTGTGGTCAACAACATGCATTATGACTACTGGTTTTTTCCGTTTCAGTTGTGTTCTGCCGCAATGTATCTCTGCATTCTGCTGCCGGTGTTTCACGGCCGGATGCAGAAAGCCATGATCACGTTCCTGTATTCTTTTTCTCTGCCCGGTGCGCTTTTAGCGCTTGTTTTTCCCGAAGACATGTTGAGAACTTGGTGGACGATGACCATCCATGGATTTTTCTGGCACGCAATGCTGGTATACATTGCATTTATTGTTTTCTACTCCGGACAGATGGATGATTCGGACCGCGGCTTTCGGGAATCCACACTGCTTTACATCCTGCTTGGAACCGTTGCATTTGTACTGAACATCGTACTGCGGCCGTTTGCCGTCTATGGCTTCAAACCGAATCTGTTTTACCTTTCTCCATATGAAAAGTCCGGTCAGTTTTTCTTTGCGCTGATTGCGGAACGCTTCGGTATACCGGCAGAGCTGATCCTGTATGTTCTGCTGTATATACTTCTCTGTTACACGTTCCATCTCATCGCCCGAAAAAATCAACCGAACCTTACAACCTGATTATGCTGAGACGATCATCCGATCGTCTTTTAATTCTTCCTTCATATCCATCATCATACCGTTGACCTTGTACTTCCGGAGCACAAACATCGTGACGGTGGAAGTTACGCCTTCGATCGGTGCAAGCTTCGAACCGACAAAGTCGGCAACCTCCCGCATGGTCTTTGCGTTGAGACTGACCATGAATTCCGAAGTTCCGCTCAAAAGATAGAGGCTTGCCACTTCCGGAAACTTCGCAATCCGCTCTGCGATCCTGTCATAGCCGGTATCCCGCTCCGGCTTTGCGCTGACACCGATAAATGCGTCAACATGCTCGATATTTGTTTTATCCCAATTGATTACCGTGTGATAACCGCAGAGAATTTTCTTCTGTTCGAGCTCATCAATTCCCTTCTGTACATTTTCTTCGCTTTCGCCAAGAATATCTGCCAGATCACAGACGGTTGCCCGCGGATCATCTGCCAATAGATTCAATAACTGCATCACATCCATTTTGTTTACTCTCCTTTATGGTCTTCCAGAAATTCCTTTATCCGCTTAAATGCTTCCCGCAGATGGTCCAGGCTGTAAGCATAGCTGATTCGCGCAAACCCCTCCCCTGCAGTGCCGAATGCCGTTCCCGGTACGATTGCCACATGTTTTTCCTGCAGCAGTT
>JAEEPV010000295.1 GCA_016284975.1 Solobacterium sp. | reverse complement strand
GAAGAACCAGAAAGCTTCATCAGCAATGCGGTCTGGATCTGTGAACCGAGTCTTGAACTGGAAAGTGTCGAAGAAATGACGCAGTATCTTTATGGCATGAGTATCTTTGCGTCCTGCTATGAGTTTACAGGGTATCCGCAGAGATGGGATCCGGAATGCCCGGTTGAATATACGGAAAACGCCATCGTCGTAAAAAAGAACGGACGGTACGGCGTGTATGATTATTCCGGAAATGTACTGTATGATACCGTGCTTGAGCCATATCAAAGCTTAGCGGACGAAAATCCCATTTCATATCAGAATTTTACAGGATATATCAACAGCGTATCCTTCAGTGAACGGTTCTCTGCAGATTTCCGGACCCTGAATGAGTATGCTGTTCCAGGACTGGGCGGTGATTTTGGTACGCTTGCACTCCTGAATGGGAAATATGTTTCGGAATTTTATGGAATGACAGAACCAGTCGCATTTGAAAACATCGGAAGGCGAATGGTCGTCGAGAATATCGATCATTCCGGGAATATTATCGGATATTCTGTAGTCCGTGAAAACGGAGAAATAATCTCTCAGATTAACGGCAGGCCTTTGGACTTTGTGAATGGATATATCAGTGTAAACAGGAAGTCCCTTGACTGGTGGCTGGGAGATTCTGAGAATAATAAACTGCAGATCGTTAAGGCGGAGACGGGTGAAAGTATCAACGATCAGTACTACAACGACATCAAATTCTTTGAATGCGGATACTGTCCGGTAAAGAAGGGCACAAAGTGGGGATATGTTAATGAAAACGGAGAAGAAGTGACAGACTTTATCTTCGATGACGCATCCACGCTCTATGATGGAAAAGCCTATGTTTCACAGGGTGGTCTGTATGGAGTGATTGATCTTGAGGAAACCATTCATAAAGTCGGTCATCTTACCTCCATGGACTGCTATGGAATCGATATTCCCCAGCCGGAAAACACTGCGGCAAATTCCTCAGGCACGGTCACGGTTAAAGTCACAAATCTTAATATTCGGCGCGGTCCCGGAACAGATTATGACAAAAACGGATTTGCAGCTCCTGGTATTCTCTATGATGTATACGAAGTAACATTAAACGGCGGTTATACCTGGTATCGGATCGGGGAAAACGAGTGGATCGCTGATAAGAACGGAGAATGGGTGGACTATTCGGAATGACTTTACCTTTCTGAACATCTGGCTGCCAACAGCGTCAGAGTATTGTCAGCTCATTTATACAGAGGCAGGTATTCGGATGGGTACTTGCTTTTTTGATGGTGGAGTATACCAGAGGCGGAATAAGTATAATCGTGATTATATAAGAAGTGTATGAACAAAAAACAAAATGACCCGAAATCCCTGCTGATGCTGGTAACATCCATGCTTATCTTCGGATCGATCGGAATCTTCCGAAGATATATTCCGCTTCCTTCCGCTTTTCTTGCGTTTGCAAGAGGTATTCTGGGCGGGCTGTTCATACTGGTTTACAGAAAATTATCAAAACGGGAATCCGGAGAGAAACTTCCTGGGAAATATTACAGGCTGCTTGTATTTACCGGTGCGGTAATAGGGCTGAACTGGATCCTGCTGTTTGAGGCATACAGCTATACAACGGTTCCCATTGCGACCCTGTGCTACTACATGGCACCTACGATCGTGATCCTGCTGTCACCCATCGTGTTCAAAGAACCGCTGACACGGAAAAAAACCATTTGTGCGATTACCGCAGTAATCGGAATGGTTCTGGTATCCGGGGTGACTGCGGGCGGCAGTTTTTCGGGAAATCATATCCGCGGGATCCTGCTGGGGCTCGGGGCGGCGGTACTGTATGCGGCTGTTGTGATTTTGAATAAGAAATGCGGCGGAATGGATGCGTACAGGAAAACCACCATCCAGCTGCTGTCTGCCGGAACCGTAATGGTTCCGTACCTGCTGCTTTCCGGTGGTTTGGAAACACTGGAATTCTCTCTGCGTACGGTTGTGCTTCTGCTCATTGTCGGAATCGTTCATACCGGCATTGCCTATCTGCTGTACTTTGGCAGTATCGATGGACTGCGGGCACAGACCGTGGCAATCATCAGTTACGTGGATCCGGTGTCCGCCCTGTTGTTTTCTGCACTGTTTCTGAACGAACCGCTGAATGCGATGGGAATCTTCGGAGCGGTTTTGATCATCGGTTCGGCAATTATCAGTGAACTGCCCGAAGGCACTTCAGAATAAATACGTTATTGAATTAATGAATCCGGTTATTTCTGACCGGGTTTTCGGATATGGGTCTTGCGAAGCTGGGCAAGGCTGTTCTCATAGTTGCGGTTGGCAAAGGCGGTATACAGAATATCGATGATATTCAGCTGGGAGATGCGGCTGCTCATTGCGGCACTGCGAAACAGCGACTCATTGGTTGTCGTATTCAGCCGGATATCCGCAAGCTCAGAGATCGGGCTTTTCACACTCCGGGTAATCGCGATGACGGG
>JAEEPV010000294.1 GCA_016284975.1 Solobacterium sp. | reverse complement strand
TTCGCATCCGCAGCCTTAAGCAACTGTTTTTTCAATGTCTCAGCTTCAGGGGTGTTCATGGTCCCGCTTGCGCAGGAGGCCTCGATTGCAAATAGCATGAAGAACAGCGCGAGTGTAGTGACACCACGGGTAACATAGGCGACCGTTTCTCTTCCAACGCCGTAATTTGCGGCAATATCACATTTTTTGGCGAGATCGCTGTCAAGATCGCCAGTCAGAGCGATACATCTGCGTCCTTTTTTCCGGACGACTTCAGCAGCTTCCAGAGCATTCAGGCTGTAGCCGCTCTGAGAAACGATAATGACCATATCATCCTCTTTCAGATCATTTTCCTGCGTGACGAAGGTAAATGGTGCAACGATCTTAACTTCACAGCCAAGGTATCTGCGAACAAAGGATCTTGCACAGGTCGATCCATTCATGGATGATCCGCAGGCGATGATCCAGATGCTGCGGTAATTTCCGCTCACAAATTCATCTACGACTGGTTTTGTGAGTTCAGCGCTGTGGGCAACATTAGCCCGGATAAATTCGGGGCAGGATGTGATGTAATCCTGCATGGTCTTCTTGGTTTCCGACATAGTTTCCTCCTGTTTCTGTATTAACTGTTAAAACGCAATGGTTGCAATCAGAGTATAACACCAAAATGTAACATTGTAATTACAAATAGAACAATGATACGAAATTAATGACACATTTTAAAAATTGACAGTATTATTCGAGCCTGAATGGGATTGCAAAAAACGGCTTAAATAAGCGGATATAATATATAAATCTTTATCAATAATAGTAGGGGCTGCCTGTAAAAAGAACCATTTCAAAACACATGATGCATGGTATTGACAGACCTCATAAGAGTCTCTATATTGTAATTACAACATGACAAAGATTCGAATGAAGGGAAGTGACGGCCGTATTTCCGGAGTTCATCTTAGGTCATTACTGCAAATGGAATATTTGCGAAAGGAGGCATTTATGCCAGATATTCTGCTGACAAGAATCGATAACCGTTTGGTTCATGGACAAGTCGGTGTTGCGTGGACAAGCTCTCTTGCCGGATGCAATCTCATCGTTGTCGCGGATGATCTTGTGGCACAGGATGAAGTGCAACAGTCCCTGATGCGGGCAACAGCACAGAATGCCGGCTGTGGGATTCGTTTCTTTACGATCGAGAAGACCTGTGCTGTGATTCATAAGGCTTCACCGAGTCAGCACATATTCCTTGTTGTTCGAAATCCTCAGGCTGCCAGAGCGCTGGTGGAAGGAGGAGTACCGATTGACAGGCTTTGTATCGGAAACATGCATGTAGCGCCCGGCAAAGTTGTAAGCAACGAGTCGCACGTCTATGTGGATGAGAAAGATCTTGAGGATCTGCGTTTTATCCGGGACCGTGGAACAGATGTTTATATCCAGATTGCCCCAGGAGACCGCAGACTCGACTTTGAACCCGGTAAATAACAAAAAAAAGAGAGGATAGAAAAACTGATATGCAGATTACATTAATGCAGGGCATATTAATTACACTTGTTGTATTTATCTGTGCCTTCGACAAACACATGGAAGCCTTCATGTGGTTCCGTCCACTGGTAGTGGCATTCTTTACGGGACTGTGTCTTGGTAATGTACAGCTTGGTCTTGCAGCTGGCGCAGTAACCGAATTGTCTTATCTTGGACTGCTCACAGTTGGCGGTACTGTGCCGCCGGATCCGCTGTTTGCAGGTCTTATGACAACCGTACTGGCTTATACAACCGGTCAGGATGTCAGTGCTGCTATGGGTCTTGCGATTCCGTTTGCACTGGTTGGTCAGTGGATTGGTATTGCGACCAATACACTCTATGCCGGTTTCCTTCCCGGAGTAGACAGAGCGGCAGAGCGTGGTGATGAAAAGACCATCGGACGCATAATGTTCACCGGCCAGTTTCTTTACGCAATTCTGTTCGCACTTGCCGCATTCCTTTCTGTCTATGCATTCCAGAGCGGTATTGCCGCATTCGTCAATTCCTTCCCGGAATGGCTGATCCACGGCTTCGAAGTTGCCGGCGGTCTTATGCCTGCGGTAGGTCTTGCCCTGCTGCTTGTCGTTATGCTTAAGGCAGATAATATTCCTTACCTGCTTGCGGGTTTCGTGCTCATGATCATCACCAATTGTCAAAACATCCTTCCGATCGCTATTCTTGCGGGCGCGATTGCATGGGTTGGCTATACAAACGATGTGAAGAAAAACAATAACGGTGCAACTGTTCAGGAAAAAGTTGAGGAGGATTACTCGGATGGCATCTGAAAAGAAATTAACAAAAAAAGATCTTGATAAAATGGCGTACATGTCGCTGTTTGAGCAGTCCTGCTTCAGCTTCGAGCGCATGCAGGCTGTCGGATTTGCCTGGGGCATGTCAGACTGCTTCCGTAAAATCTTTGGCGACAATAACGAAGAGATGGCAAAAGCTCTTCAGAACAATCTCGACTTTATCAACACTGAACCGCACATGGCTGCGATCCTGCAGGGACTTGTCGTTTCAATGGAAGAGTCCGGGCAGGACAGAGAACTTATCCACAGTCTGAAGACAGGTCTCTTCGGCCCGCTTGCCGGACTTGGTGATGCAATCTGGTGGTATACGGCAATGCCAATCGTTGCGGCGATCAGCTGTTCACTGGCGGGGCAGGGATCTGTACTTGGCCCGATCATCTACATCGCGTTCTGGGCAATCACCGGTATTCTGACACGTCAGTGGTTTGTCCGTATGGGATACAACGCCGGTCTTACCGCTGTTAAGTACATCGGAGATAACGCTGCTGCACTTACAAAAGCTGCAGGCATCCTCGGTGTCATGGTTGTCGGCGGACTGATTCCTTCCTATGTCACATTCCAGTTCCCGGAGAGCCTTGTTGTAGCCGGTAACGTTTCCATTCAGGGTATCTTTGATTCCATTCTTCCGAACATCCTTCCGTTGGCATTTGTCTTCCTGCTCTACTGGCTGTTCAAGAAGAAGAATGTCAATACGATGAAACTGATCATTGCTGTAATCATCTTCTCTATCATTATGGCTGCGCTTGGAATCATGTAAAAAAATGCTGTCATGAGGGCCTGCCGGAGTTGTTCGGCAGGCCTCCATGTTTATCTGGAGGAAAGAAATGATTAATTTCGATGAAGCACAAATAATCGCAAACGGAGAGATCATTTATTCTCAGCGAGCGAAGATTGAAGCAATCGCAGACCGGATTTTCGAAGAAGGCTTTGACTTGCTTCTGTTTACTTCAAGCGGAGGTTCGCAGGCAATGCTGGATCCGTTTGCGTTCTATATCCGTCACATGTCCAAACTTCCGGTTGAAAACCGTCTTTCGGCAGATCTTCTGCTGAATGACTGCAACCGTATAACAGAAAAGTCAGTTGCGTTCCTGACTTCAAAATCCGGTGATACCGATGAGACGCTAAAAGCGGCAAAGTGGCTGAAGGATCGGGGCGTGCGGATTATCAGTATCACAGGTAAAGATAACTCTCCGCTGGAAGCTATCAGTGATGCGGGCGTTGTTTATGGGGAAGGACGCCCCCAGGAATTGGTGCTGTATCTGCTGATTGGAAGAATTCTCTATCGGAACGGTGACTTCCCGGATTATCCGCAGTTTGCGGATGAACTGAAGGGACTGGCGTATGCACTTGCGCAGGTTCGCAAGGAGGCAGATGAAAAGTGCAGAAAATATGCACTGGATTACTGTCGGGAACCATATAACATCTGGGTCGGATCCGGAGATCTCTGGCCGACTGCTTATTCTTACAGTATGTGTGTTCTGGAAGAGAGCCAGTGGATTCGTACCAAAAGCGTATCCAGTCCGGAATTCTTTCATGGAACACTGGAACTGCTGGAAGATGATGTATGTATGACGCTGCTTCTGACGGAAGGCCCGACACGCGTACTGGATGAAAGAGTCAAGGAGTTTGCAGAACGCCATACCAGTAAGCTGACATGCTTTGATACGAAAGATTATGATCTGCCGGGAATCAGTGACCGGTTCCGTCAATATCTGAATCCTGTTGTGATGGCTGCTGTATTGCAGCGCATCAGTAAAAACATTGAGGAA
>JAEEPV010000293.1 GCA_016284975.1 Solobacterium sp. | reverse complement strand
TGGAAGAAGGACGGATAGATATACGCATAAGACACCTCCAAAAGTATTATTGCATATCCGACGATATCCTACGATACCTAAAAACATACAATTTGACATTAATTTGCACAAAAAAACGCGGTTGTTAAGCCACGATCGAATTACTGTTATTTTTGGAGGCTGTCAAACTCCCGAATTGTTGTTATTTTTATGCACTTTTATGTAATATAGTATTAGCAAATATCGCAGAAAGGAGAGGAAAATGGCTGAGGAAAAACACGGATACTGGAAGCATACAAAGATTAAGTCAGATAAGTTTGTCGTCGGTTATTACTATGCAAGAGAATGCAAGTGCAGTATCTGCGGCAGCATCAGTATGTATGAAAATCGGAAATGCTCTTTCTGCGGAGCGATCATGGATCAGAAAGAACCAAAAGATTAATCTGACATGCATGGGAACGGCGGCTGCTGTTCCTTTTTGTTTTCCTCAACTTTGTATATAATTTCGGTAAGGTATTGAATCTGTTTTATGTGTACAGGACCATTAATCGACTGGAACGGAAACGGAAGGATCGATCCCTCTGATGTTGCGATCGGTCTTGCGATTGCGGAAGAAGAAAAACGAAATCAGGAATCCGATGACGATGAGGAAGACTGAGTCATTCCGTTTATTTCAAATCGAAGATTCCGTATACTGCATGTTATGACAGGAAACGAATCATGAAGAACTTTGCGATCACAGACGAACAGCGCTTGGCAATGGAAGCACTTCCTCAGCCGATTGCCATCTATCAGTATCAGGACGGACGTATCGTTCCGATCCTGCTTTCAGATGGCTTCTGTGATCTTTTTGGTTATCCGAGCAGAGAAGAGGCATATCGGGATCTCACCGATGATCTTTATCGGGATCTTCATCCGGATGATGTCGCAAGGATTACGGAGGCGGCGAACCGTTTCGTCAATGGGGGATCCTATGAAGTGATTTACCGCTCCGGTAGAGGTTCCCAATCCGGATACCAGATCATTCATGCAATCGGTAAACGCATGGATACGGATGATCATGGCGTGCTCGCGTATATCTGGTACATGGACGAAGGTTCCTATACCGAAAAGTACAGTTCGGAAGGACTCCAGCTGAATGCGGCAATGCGAAATGCGCTGTATGAAGAGAGTATTCTGAAATCGAATAAATATGATTATCTTACGGGTCTTCCAAACATGACCCATTTCTTTGCACTGGCTGACGCTGCCAGAACGGACTTCCGGAAAAAAGGCTGCGATGCCGTTTTGCTGTATATGGATCTGGTCGGGCTGAAATACTACAACCAGAAAAATGGTTTTGCGGTGGGCGACCGGCTGCTGATTTCGTTTGCAGAATTGCTCGAGCGGACGTTCCGGAAAGACTGCTGCAGTCATTTTGGGCAGGGCCATTTTGCGGCGTTCATGGAAGATCTGGGAGTCGAAACGACATTGAACCAGCTGTTTGATGAATGGCAGAAGCAAAATGGGCTGAACTCCCTACCGGTTCATGTCGGTATCTATCAGAGCAGTTTTGAAAACGCGCCGGTCAGTACTGCTTTTGACCGGGCGGTGCTTGCCTGTGAAAAACTGAAGGGATCCTATGTCTCCTCCTATAATTACTATGTTGAAGAAATGGGAGAAGGCATTGCCCGGAGCCACTATATTCTTGAACATTTTGATGAAGCGCTTCAGATGGGATGGATTCAGGTCTGGTATCAGCCAATCATCCGGGCAGTCAGCGGATACGTCTGTGATGAAGAGGCACTATCCCGATGGATTGATCCGGAACGAGGCATACTTTCCGCATCAGAGTTTATTCCGGTGCTGGAAGATGCCGGACTGATCTATAAGCTGGATCTGTATGTTCTTGAACAGGTACTGATCAAGATTCAGGAACAGCTGGATGCAGGTCTTGTCGTTGTTCCGCAGTCCATTAATCTGTCGCGGTCAGACTTTCATACCTGTGACATTGTGGAAGAGATCCGCAAACGGGTCGATGCCGCAGGGATCAGTCGGGAAATGATTACCATTGAACTTACCGAAAGTGTCGTAGGCTCAGACTTTGATTTTATGTCAAGTCAGATCCGGCGTTTCCGGGATCTTGGCTTTCCGGTATGGATGGATGACTTTGGCAGCGGCTATTCTTCTCTCGATGTTCTTCAGAGCATCAAATTTGATCTGATCAAGTTTGATATGAGCTTCCTGCGCAAACTGGAAGAAGGAGATGCCGGTAAAATCATTCTCACCGAAATGGTCAAGATGACCAGAGCGCTCGGTGTCGATGCTGTCTGTGAAGGCGTTGAAACACTTGCACAGATGCAGTTCCTGCAGGAGATCGGATGTTCCAAACTTCAGGGTTATTACTACTGTAAACCGATCCCGAAGGAAGAAATCTGGAATCGATATCAGAAGGGAATCCAGATCGGATTTGAGAATCCGGTGGAATCCAAATACTTTGAAGAAGTCGGTCGGGTGAATTTATATGACCTTGGCATCATTGCCGTGGATGAAAACGACAGTGCCTTTCAGAATTTCTTTGATACGATCCCGATGGGTGTAATCGAAGTGAAGGATGATAAGACCAGGTTTGTACGTTCCAACAAGTCTTATCGTGATTTCATCAAGCGGTATTTCCATATGAATCTTTCCTTTGAAGGATCCACGTTTGAAAAGTATTCAGATGCATTTGTGAAGAACATTGTCCGGACCTGCTGTGAGCAGGGAATCCGTTCGTTCTATGACGAAGCGATGCCGGACGGCTCCGTCGTACATTCCTTTGCAAGAAGGATTGCAATTAATCCGGTAAACGGCACCATCGCGGTGGCCGTAGCGGTTCTTTCCATCACGGAACAGGGCGAGGGAACAACCTATGCCAGCATCGCAAGAGCGCTGGCGGCTGACTACTACAGTATTTATTACATCGATCTCGATACCGAGAAATTCATTGAATACTCTTCCCCGATCGGAGGAGAAGAGATTGCCATGGAACGGCATGGGGAAGACTTCTTTGAAGCTGTCAAAAAGGATGCGGCAGCGCGGATCTATGAAGAAGACCTGCCTCGTTTCCTGGCCCAGTTTACAAAAGAGAACATTATCCATGAACTGGATGAACAGGGCGTATTTACCATTACATACCGCCTTATTGAAACCGGAACGCCGGTTTATGCGAATATGAAGATCACCCGGATGCCGGGAGGCAATCACATCATTCTCGGCGTCAGTATCATCGATATGCAAATGAAACAGCAGGCGATGTATGAGGGAATCCGAAAGGAACGGGATGCACTGGCCAGAGTCATTGCGCTTTCAGAAGACTATCTGATGCTGTATTCCGTGGAAATTGACACCGGAAAATATATTGAATACAGCTCATCCGAAGTGATGGAACAGTTCGGAATCGCCAAGGAAGGTGAAGATTTCTTCCTGGACGCAAGGATCAATGCGGAAAAGCTGATCTGTGTCGAAGATCAGCCGGAATTCCTGCGTCAGTTCAGCAGGAAAAACATTCTGGCGCATGTACGGGAGAATGGTCTGTTCAAGCTCCATTATCATCTGATGATCAATGGAGAACGAAAACCGGTCAGCCTGAGAATCGCTATGGTCAGAAGCAATGAAGAAGACCGGCTGGTGGCGGGTGTAAGAGTCTGGAAAGAGCGGAAATAAGATTTGTTTCGATCGAACATTCGGGACAGCTTCTGTTCCGAGTGTTTTATTTTCCCGTTACACTTGAAGTATAAAATGGGAGTTGACGATGGAACTTGTTATTTTAAATGACCAACTGCATTTGAATCTGCCGGAGGGCTTCCGGGTTCTGCGGGAAGAAGAGCGAAAGGCAATGGCAACGATCGATGAACCGCCTGCCTGGTGTGCCCGAAATGAGGAACGGCATCTGGTTATTTCTGCCTACTGGAGAAAGATCGGCATGCTGCCGGCACTGTTGATCAATGAGAAAGATATTATCCGGAATGTGGAACAGACGATTGCCAAACCGATGTCTCAATATGGCTATCACCTTGAAACCTGGGAAAGCATTCTGATTGGTTACCGCAAAGCACAGGGGATCTGCTACAGCTATCATGCCGAAGGCATCGGGATGATTGCGGACTCCTTTGTCGTTAAGAGCCGAAGAGCACTGTATTATTTTC
>JAEEPV010000292.1 GCA_016284975.1 Solobacterium sp. | reverse complement strand
TTGCTCGATCGTATAAAGGATCATTCGATCAAGTTTTCTGTTATGTCTGTTGGTCATCATAGCAGTATCCTCCGCAAACCCAGCACTATTATAACATGCGTGCATGGTGTTTGGCCTAAAGAAAAACAGAGAACGCTGCCAATTTGGGTTTGCGGAGTCGCTCTCTGCTCTTTTATCTTAACACATCACAAGTATTTCCAATTGCTTACTTTGTCAACAGACTGGACAGCAGCCATCAGGCTGCTGTTTTATCTTGGATAATTGATAACGGAACCGGATCATTGACACCTTTTTCATAGAAAATGCGGGAGATCACAGGAGTATTTTTCTTCAGATACTGGGTATTCAGAAACGAGAGATAGGCGCCCGGAGTGATCAGTCCGGTGAGATCGATGAGTCTCAGATCCCGGTTTCGGATCAGTTCATCTGCCAGAATGACGCAGTTGGTAGAAGAGATAAAGTACGTACGGAACTTTCCGCTGCTGAACTTGTACATTTCACAGAAGGTTTCTTTATAAACGCGGCTGGCATAATCGTTATACGGTTCCATGTCTTTTCCCGCTTCCCGGGCCAGCTGGGCATCGCACTTCCAGGGGATTGCCCGTTCCATTAGCTTTTCCAGACGGGACTCAAGGGTCTTCTTCTGATTTTCAGAAAGACGTATCCCATAGCCGATCACCGTCTTGTGATCGGTCTCAATACTTTCCTGAAGGAACTTGATTTCGTCTGCCCGTATCAGTACTCCCTCCCCATAGGTACCGTTCAGCCGCCTGGAACGTGGGTCGTGATTGCCATAAGACCAGATCGTCCCTTTATAAGAAATGTCAATGTGTCCGAACATCTCCGGTCCTTTTCCTTTCAGGTAAATATAAACCCGAAGATCACTCGGGGTAGATTCATGTTTTTCCCGCAGCAGCGTATCCCGTTTCAGCTCTTTGATGGAAATATAGAACTGAATCGGCAGAAAGGCGTTCACAAGGATGGGAGGAGTGATGGAAAAGGAACCCCGGCCCGAGTCAAAGCCTTTCAACAGTACGAACAGATGTCCAAGAAAGCCAACCAGTGCGTAAACAATAAAGAAAATACCGGCAAGTATGGAAAGTACTTCGGTTTTGATTGCCATATTCCGGCCGATGATCAGGAAAACAGAGAGAATCAGAAATATAACACCGGAAATCAGATGTGTGACTGCGCCCGGAAGCTGATCGTGGAGACATACATAGAAATCCACCAGATTCAGGACTCCGTGCCCCAGCATCCACCACCCGAAGAATACATGTACACACAGCATGAACTGATTCGGCCATATCAGCAGTACGATCCCAAACAGCAGATTAAATGCCATCATCCGGTAGTCTGCTTTGGTGGCTGGTTTCGTACCGGACTGGATCGACAGAAAAAGCCTTACGGGCAGAAAAAAACAAAGTGCCAGTATCAGAAAGTAAAGGATCGTCCATCCGGTGATCTTTTCCGTCAGAAACAGGATTCCGATGGCGAGAGATAGCGCATCACCACCGAATCCACTGACCCGATCAAGCCATTTCAGTCTGTTCACTGCCTAATAATAACATTATTTAAAAAAGAAAAACCAAAACCGCCGAAAGGTCAAGACCTGATTTCCGTTGAGTTCATGATAAGATATTCAGGCACGAAAGGAATCAATGTGTATGAATGACGAAATTATCAAAACGATAGCGGAAGAGCTCAAGATTTCTGAGGACCAGGTCAGGGTGACCCTCAGCCTGCTGGAAGAAGGAGCTACGGTTCCATTTATTGCACGGTACCGGAAAGACCAGACAAAAGGGCTTGATGAAGAACAGATTCTCTTCATTGAAAAGAAATTCAAATATGAAATCAACCTGAAAGAACGGAAAGAAGCGGTACTTGGCCTGATTGAACAGCAGGGCAAACTGACGGATGAGATCAGAGATTCCATCCTCGCCTGCAAGAAACTTTCTGAAGTTGAAGACCTCTACAAGCCGTATAAGCAGAAAAAGAAGACCCGTGCGGCAGTTGCGATCAAGAATGGTCTGCAGCCGCTGGCGGACTGGATGCTGGCATTACCGACGGAGGGAAGCCTTGAGGAAGAGGCCGCAAAGTATATCACCGAAGACGTCAAGAGCGCGGAAGAAGCGATTCAGGGCGCGAAAGACATCATCGCTGAGAATGTCAGTGACAATGCCAAGCTGCGCTGGTCTTTCAAGGATACGATCATGAATAGCGGTGTTATCACAAATAAGAAAAAGAAGGACGCCGAGGACGAGAAACACGTCTATGAGATGTACTATGAGCGCAGTGAAAAGATTTCTCAGATTGCCAATCACCGGGTCATGGCCATTGATCGGGCAGAGAAAGAAAAAGTTATTACAGTAACCTTCTCTTATGACTATGAACACCTGGAAGAGGAGGCGTATAAAGCCTATGTCCATGGTGCGGATACCGTTGTTGCCGAAGCAATGAAAGAAGCGATTGTCGATGGATGTGAGCGGCTGCTGTTCCCGTCCATTGAAAATGAAATTCGTTCGGATCTTTCAGACCGTGCGCATACCAGTTCGATCGAGGTGTTCTCCATGAACCTCGAGAAGCTTCTGAGTCAGCCGCCTCTGAAAGGACGCATTGTACTCGGATTTGACCCGGGTTATGCCAATGGCTGTAAGCTCGCGGTTCTCGATGAGACCGGAAAGATGCTCACCGTATCCAAGATTCATCCGTTTGACCGCAGGGGAGATCTCGAAAAGGCCAACGCTGAAGTACTGCGCCTCATCAACAAATATGGCGTACAGATCGTAGCGATCGGAAACGGTACAGCTTCGCGTGAGAGCGAGAAGATGATGGCGGATCTGATTCGCGAAAACAGCCTGAATGTAGAATATGCGATTGTATCAGAAGCCGGTGCTTCGGTATGGTCCGCACAGGAAGAAGCGCGAAAGGAATTCCCGGATCTTGCGGTAGAACTGCGTTCTGCAGTATCGATCGGCAGACGTCTGCTTGATCCGCTGCCGGAACTGATCAAGATCGACCCGAAATCCATTGGTGTCGGTCAGTACCAGCATGACCTGCCGGAAAAAGCACTCAATGAGCGTCTGGATGAAGCAATCATGAAGGTTGTCAACCGTGTCGGAGCGGATCTCAATACTGCTTCTACCGAACTTCTGACACATATTTCCGGTCTGAATGCTGGTATCGCAAGAGAGATCGTGAATTATCGGAATGAAAACGGCCGATTCACCAACCGGGAACAGCTGCTTAAGGTCAAGAAGCTTGGTCCGAAGGCATATACCCAGTGTGCAGGATTCCTGCGGATCATGAATGGTGAGGAACCGCTGGATGAGACCAATATTCACCCGG
>JAEEPV010000034.1 GCA_016284975.1 Solobacterium sp. | reverse complement strand
GATTCGGTGAGCAGATTGCGAAAAATCCTTTGTTTTCAACGGTTTCAGAGGACTTCATTAAAACCCTATAATCAGCGGCAAACGCCTATGATTTCGGGAAATTCAAATTCAAGTTTGTCGATATGTTCTCACGAACTTCCAATGACCAGAAACCGCTGGATATGTTCCTGGAAGCAAAAGCGCGAACAGGCAGCCCGTGGACATGTTTCCCTTTACCAACGAGGGGTACGAGTCAGTAGTTTCGTTTCCACATGCCATATCGAAACGGTATGCTGCTTGCACCACCAATAGCAAGACTTTGTTCAGTGCCATATGAACCAAAGGACGCTGGCTCTCCGAAAACGCATTTGAAGAGACAATCGAAACGGAGTTCATGAGGAACAATCCATGCCTAAGATAATTGCAATCATAATTGAATTAGCCATATTTGCCTGCGCCTTGTGGCTGTTATTCTTTCTCTCAACCTTTCTGCACGAAATCGGACACGCGCTCGGATACATGATCGCAACAGGAAACAGGCATTGGCATATAAGGGTCGGATGGGGGAAGAGACTCCTGAATACAAAGATGCTGACGGTGAATCTGCTCCCTTTTGACGGCTTTTTTACACCGTTAGAGAAGAACAGGATAGATACAACGGCGAAACTGATCGTGATTCTTTCAGGAGGCCCGGCGGTATCTCTCATATTGGTTATTGGACTGTTGCTGCTGGAATTCGGAGGGATATCTTTCCAATCAGAAGTCATTGCTCCCAGTGCTGCTGAATTCTTTGTTCGCACTGCTCTTTTCATCAATTTCTTCATTCTGGTTTTGTCCGCAATCCCCACGCACTATTTCATCGGGGAAATAAAAGGGCTTGAAACAGATGGCCTGCAAATAATCAATGCCATCAGGAGTCACAGAAGCAAACCGCAGGGCAAAGTTGAGGAGATAAGCGAGAATACCAGTGAGGACAATCGATGATGAACCATGAATTGATAGAAAAAACCGAAAAGTTCCTGAAAGAAAGATTTGATTCTGCCATATACCTTAATCTGCACCGGGATGCAAAGATCTATCGGCTTGAACACTCATATCGCGTGGCAAACATTGGTCGTCAGATCGCTGCAAAGGAAGGGCTTGATGAAACCGAGATGGTAATAGCCTGTCTCCTCCATGACGTTTCATACTGCGAGGAATTTGGAGAAGATGGCTGGAGAGAACATGGAAGGCGTTCAGCGCGGATAGCACGCCCGTTTCTCAGTGAACTCGGGATCCCAAATGATCGGATGAACGATATCTGTTACGGGATTGCCATTCATGTTGATGACGAGGCGGATTTTGAAGGAGAAAGAACGGCTTTCGCGCTGTCAGTCGGTGATGCGGATAATATTGATCGGTTCGATGCATACCGCATTCATGAAACTCTCCGTTCAGATGGTTTTATCGAAAAGGATTATGATGAACAGCTGGAGTACGTAAAGAAACGTATATCAAGACTGAATCAGCTGAAAGAAACGCCGATGGGCACGAAAACGGCGGAAGCATTATGGAACGAACGGCTTGATTTTTATATTTGCTTTTTCGAAAAACTTGCTGCGCAGTTAGAAAACAGCGCCGCGATCATATACTGACAAACACGGATGGCCGATATGTTTCACAACGACCGTTTTGCCGAGACGGCGGTCTTGATGAGTCGATAAAACCGTCACGTACAGAAGTGGATCAGAAATGAGACTGGATGAAAAATGGATTCGTGCGCATCTTCCGAAAGCGCTGGCAGATCAGCCGATCGATTGCTTCTCAGGAGAGTATCTTGATGGGCTGACAGTTATGCAGGAAGGTGAACGCGGCGGAGACGATATTGCAGTATATCGCGCGAAAGATGAAGAAGATCTGCGCTGGTGGCAGCTTGAACAGGTGTGCCGCTTTATTCATGAGCCGGATCTGCCTGCGCGGAAGACCTGGCGGTATTACAGGGATCATGCCGAAGACGGCAAATGGTTATATACTGAGCGCAGGACTTACGATTATAACGCTGTTGAAGATCCGCGGCTTTATGGGTTCGAATGCTTCCTGCGGGTGCTGCATTACGGGTTTCCGCCTGATCGCTGGGAAAGAAAAGTACAGGAACTGATCAGCCTGATGAACTATTGGTACAAGACGCCCCATTGGGACTATGATCGGAAGAGCCTGCGTTTCATAGAGATCAGCGATGCAAAGGAGCATGACGGCGATGGTATTGAGGAGCCGCGCGAGGGTTCGATTATCCGTATTGTGGACTGATTGAGGAGAAGTATGGCACAGCATAGTGAACAGGATCTCAAATATGCTGCGGAGTTTCGGGAGGGCGTCCACACAGAGGCGCTGGCGATCGTCCGGAAAACACGCCCGTATGTCACGGAGGTGATCGACCGCCATCCGGTTGAGGATTACTTTCAGGAGCATTGGGACTATCCCGGAAGGTGGTACACCATCGTTGCCGTGCCTTACGGCTATAAAAGCCGCAAGGCGCTCGTTGATCAGATCGTCCGCGATACGCTCTCCGGAAACGTTCCTGAGAAGGAGCATACATCCACACAGGAATTGCGGGACGCGCCAAGGGCGGGGCAGGAGAGGCGCAGGCTGACAAATCAGCTCGACGCGAAGCCGGACGGCTATGAAGAACAATTCGTAGTGGAGATCGATCAGATCAATCGGAGCATCCGCGCGGTCGGCACGGATGCCAAAGGGCGGTATATCCTGGAGCACTACGAGGAATACAGCCTCGGCGGCGCCATCGGCTCGACAGGCGCGTACTATGTTTTGACCGATCTGGAGTACGGTCGTTACGCGAGGCTGGCGCTGCTGAACGGGCAGATCAAAGAGGAGGAATATGATCGCCTTACCGCGGGGCTGAAGAAAGCGCGGAAGTCGAAAGATCCGTTTTTTCAGCTGCTGAGCGAATACCCCGATCTGGTTGTGGACTACTGCATTGTAAACGGCGAGCGGTATTCCGGCTATCATTCGCACCGCAAGGCGTTGAAAACCGCTTTCGACAGACTTGGCAGGGGATGGAACGGCGATCCTGATCAAGCCGTGGGCAAAAGCATTGCCGCGGAGGAACTCTTTTCGTCGAGATACCGGGACGGAAAGCTCAATTATCGAAAGGCGTTTCTATATCCGCCGCATCAAAACAGCTATACCGGCAAGGATTTCGTGCGCGTCAATGCCGCGCTTTTCCCAAACGGAACAGACGGGCTCGAAGTATACGAATGGAGTACGGACTGGTCGGACTATTTCGATGAAGGTCACGAGTGGTGGGGTACGCTGTGCCTGACGGTTTACGACAAACACCTTGACCGGTTTGCTGTGATCATGGCGTCGGCAACAGACTGACAGACGCTGAAACAGAAGAACACACCGCAGGAGCCCCCTGCGGTGCATACATGGAAACGCCCTGCAGGTTTGCGGCCTGCAGGGCGCTTTTCTATGGCAAAACACGTTTTTCCATACCCGGCACAATTCTCCTGAGCGTTTCCGCTGTTTTCCTCATAAATGGTCTTTTCCATCGTGAAATTCTCCTGTATAATAACTCTGTCGATGGATTCGCAAATGTGTCGCTCATCTCACGGGCCCTGCATGGAGGGAGAAACGACAGATTCTCCGCGCTCGGCTGTTTGACTTGCCCGGTCAGCATCCATAGCGGGCCCCGCGCACGTCGAGACGGTGACTTTACTGGCAAGAAATACATATTCGCAGGAGAGGAAAAAATGAATGCACTATCAGTCCACAGCACGGAAAACAACCGAATTCGCTGGATAGATACTGCAAAAGGCTTTACAGCAATCCTGGTTGTTCTGGGTCATGACATCAAAGGAATGTTGGATGAAAACCTCATAGCTTCGAGTCCTGTTCCCTGGATCAGAGTTGTAGATT
>JAEEPV010000291.1 GCA_016284975.1 Solobacterium sp. | reverse complement strand
CCTGAATATGAATGATTTCAGTCGGCTTTCCTGTTGCCTTCAGTTCCTCATACATTCTGGCATGATCGGTGCCTTCGCAGCCAAGACTGACGATCAGTACTGCACCGACATTCGGGCTTTTTCCAAGACTGATCAGAGTCTCAGTAACACGATCAAGATCCGGCGGGAGCTGACAGCATCCCTGATGGTGCATATATGTTACCGTTCCCTGCACTTCCCGGCAGATCGCATTTGCAACATCATTTGCACACGTTACGGAAGGAATCACCGCAACATAGTTTCTGGAGCCGACGGAACCGTCTGCTCTGCGATATCCATACCACGTTGTCATTGCACTGTCTCCTTCTCAAGATCTCCGCGTCCCCTCATACTGTCCAGATTATGTACGTGGACATATTCTCCGCGTTTAATCTCATGCGTCGCAACACCAATTTCTTCACCGTACTTGATAATCTGTTCTTTCACATGAATGTCCTTTACGGCGATTTTATGGCCGTATGGAACATCACCGATTACCTTTACTGTTTCTTTGTTGCCCTTCTTGTCACGGATCTCAACTTCCATACCATCCTTGATACCGTTGGCAAAGATTGTCGCAACATTGTCCAAGTCATTGACTCGTAAAGCAATTTTCAATTCTTCCATTCAATCCTCCCTGTTATTCTGGTGCGACTGCCAGAACACTTACTCCATCCGGAATTACTACTACTGAAGCATCTCTTCCCTTCAGTTCATACGCAATTTCCAGAGCTTCATCCGGTGTGCTTGCCGGAATCATGTTGCACTTGCGCACAAGATCGTGATCCAGATATGTAGTAACCAGAATCATTTTATGTTTGTGAAGAATTCGTGCATAAATCTGAGGGCACCACTGCTCCGGAATTGTTTCCTTTGCAGGGATGGCAGAGAGATACGCATCAATCTCTTCCGGTGTGCCCATCTGAATCAGCCGCTCGAAATGAGTTCCTCCCATTCCATCTGCACAGCTGCAGCACATGATGATTACGCCATCTTCACCGGCACAGGCTTCTGCAGTAGCAACCGCCTTCGGACTCTGGTAAAGATTCTGATCCAGTGGATAGCCGCCATTACTTGTCACAACGATGTCTCCGGTAATACTCGGGCACTGTGACCACTCGCGGATAAACGCGACTCCCTGTGCGTGAGCTTCTTCAAGATCGCCTGCCCATGCGGCAATTACTTTCTTTTCTGCATTCAGCGCGACATTGAGAATGAACTGTACATTCACCATTCTTGCGGCTTTCACCATATCCTCATGGATCGGGTTGTGTTCCAAAACACCGGTTTTGGAATACTTGCTTGCGATCGCTTTGTAGGAATGGTTTTCATTTACAGTTTCCTGCGAGCAGATTCCAGGAAGAATGCTCTTTCGTCCGCCTGAGAATCCCGCGAAGAAGTGCGGTTCGATAAATCCTTCGCAGATCAGAAGATCACAGTCTACCGCCAGTTTATTCACATGGAATTCTGCCCCGGAAGGAAGCGTTCCCATGTTTATATAATCTTCTGGCTGGAAAGCCATGTTTACGGCGATCTTCTCGTTGTCAACGATTTCATCGCCAAACATCTTCCGCTGTTCTTCCGGTGTTGTCGGGCGATGCAGTCCAGTTGCGATCAGAATTGTAATATCCGCATCCGGATTCCCTTTACGGATTTCTGCCAGTTCAAGCGGAAGTGTGATCTTGCTTGGAACCGCTCTGGTGTGGTCACTGGTTACGATGACAACTTTGTTTTTGCCTTTTGCCAGTTCGCTGAGTTTCGGTGATCCGATTGGATTCTCCAGCGCTTCTTTTACGAGTTCTGTTTCGGTCTTCTCTGTCTTGAATTCATGCATTTTGGCTGTAATAACAGCTTTCAGATTTTCTTCATCTACATGAATATCAAGCGTGGAAGTGTAATAAGGTATGGCAATCGTCTTTTTCATACAGTACAAAACACCCCCTTGCTTCAATTACGTACTGTGTATAATGTATACATCCTACAAATAGTATCGTATGTTTCACTGACCACGGCAATATAAAAAGGGTTACAATAATTCGTTTTTTGTAAACCCTTACATACTGATTATTCCCCTTTTAATATATCTTTTTGAATATTGCTTATTGATTTATCAATATAATTCCGAACCTGCTTCCAATCCTCATCCGCCAGCGAATAAGAGCGGTTGATTGCCGCAAGACATCCGCTGACATGATGATACAGCAGCAGTTCTGCCTGATATTCGCTTAACCGGGACTTTCCCCGGATCAGTTCAAAAAAGGAATCTTTCTGTGCCTGAACGATCGTTCGGATAACAATATGAAGCAGCACATCGTCACTGAAAATTGGCATATATTCTTTGTGAGAACGCAGAAACTCGCATATTGGTGCCTTTTTTCGTTTATCATCCCCCGAAATCTGAGCAACTATTTCGTCCCGATAGCTTTCGGACTGGGACAGCACTTCCTGAATCAGTTCATTCAAAACATCTTCCGGTTTTGAATAATACCGATAGAACGCTGTACGGCTGACATTCGCCTTTCTGCAGATGGCCGCAACACTGATGTGTTCAAAGGGATATTCTTTTTTCAGCTCCAGAAGTGCCTTTTGAACCTTCTGAGGAGCTGTTTCTGATTTGTTGTTCATTATTAATTATTATATCGTCTTCCAATCAGGAAAAAACGGCGTTCCGGGATTTTTCAATTAATACTACTATCTGTCGAAATGCATTATAATCATCCTACAAAAATTGTCTTTTTTTACTTTCTGTGCCTTCTTTTTGAATCTTCCCGTTTTCTCATCTATGATCTGATTCTGGCAAAAATCGCAAAAGAGACCTCCCGTGTCCAGGAGATCTCCCCATTTAAAATCGAAATCAATTTGTCCAGCCTATCTGACCGTCTCACCGTATCGTTCTTTGAATCTTGCTTTATCCTGATACATGGCCTTATCTGCCCGCTTGAATACCAGTTCAATCGTACTGTCATCTGCTGCTCTCTCTGCCAGCCCGACCGCAGCAGAATATCTCAACCATGGGGAAACACCTTTCTGCTCATACGACTTTTCGTAGTCTTTCTTCAGTTTTTCACAGATTTCTTTCCGGTTCTCGTAATCCTGACCAAGCAGAATCACCACAAATTCATCTCCGCCGATCCGATAGACCGGAGAATGCTTGAACGCATTACAGATCATCTGGCAGCATCCCTTTATATACTGATCTCCGGATTTATGTCCGTACTGGTCATTGACTTGTTTCAGGTCATTGATGTCGACCATCACAATTGCACACTCAATTCCTTCATTTTTAAGCGCGGAAGAAAGCTCTTCTGTCTTTTTGATATATGCGGCTTTATTGCCGACACCAGTCAGGGCATCCTTATAAGTTTCAATACTGAGTTCTTCAATTCTCTCATCCCGGTCTTTCAGATCATTCTCCGCTTTCTGCTTATCCCGCTGCAGTGCGAACATATCTTTCAGATAATCGATGATCTTAATCTGCATACTGCGGATTCCCTGATAGATTTCTTCAATCTCATCATTACTCCGAATATCGATATCAATTACTCCGGCCTCTTCATAGCTCAGATTTTCTCCCGGATTAAACTTTTTCATCTCACTCGTCATACTGTTGAGCGGCTTGACAATCGTACTGTTAATAAACAGGAACGCTGCAATCAGCATCACTGTCGCAATGAGCAGTGTGCCCAGAATCAGGAGATACAGCATTCTCTGACGTTCCACCATGACATCATCCATTCCGATATCGCAGCCTACGATGCAGATACACTTGCCCTCTTTGTTATAGACCGGCTTGAAGTCGGAACACAGCCAGCCCCAGTCACCGTTCGAGATGGTTGGTTCCGGTATATGTTCGAGATCAATTCCTAACAGTTCGGATTCTCTTTCTTCGTAATAACCGGTTTCATAGATTGGATTCTCTTTATCATCCACCAGATACATGTCATACTCGGCATTTATATCCCCATGCGCAATAATGTAAAGATACTTGATCCCTTCCATGTTCTGAATATATTCCGTAAGCATCTCACGGATTTCTTCGTATTCTGTCCACAGATCTTTCTCTTTCAGATAAGCCTCGATCAGAGCTTCGTTTTCTTCTTCCTCTGCCCGATCTCTTAACTTCTGATATTCATCGCTTTCCGCAACACTGCGAAGTGTCTCCAGGAATTCCGCTTTTTCATTCATAAATGACGCGAAATTTCTCGCGTTATCCGCAGTGTTCTGTTTGTAATACTTGTCGATCTGATTCGCTCCGGTCCGAAAAGCGATTGCTGAGGTTCCCAGTGCCACAGCGAATACCGTGATAATGATGAAGATGAACATTTTCACTCGAATAGATACTGTTTTTTTAGTTTCATCCATTATCAAATTCTCCCGTTTCAGAAGTTTTTTCAATCGCAAAAAAGCTGCAGGTATATTATTTCAGATAATCGGTCAGTGTCTTTCCGCATTCGCTGGTAGAAGCAGTTCCGCCAAGATCTGGTGTAAGGCCTTTCTTCTGTTCCAGCATGATCTCAATCCCGTCGATGATCCGCTTGCCCCATTCTTTATATCCCAGGAAATCAAGCAGCTGTGAAGCAGCCCAGATAGAAGCGAGCGGGTTTGCAATACCTTTCCCCGCAATATCCGGTGCCGATCCATGAATCGGTTCAAACATCGACGGATATTCCCGTTCCGGATTGATATTTGCACTTGCCGCAAGCCCCATTCCGCCAGCGATTGCAGCGCCAAGGTCCGTCAGAATATCACCAAAGAGATTGGAAGTAACAACCACACCAAATCGCTTCGGATCTTTGACCATAAACATGCTCGCTGCATCTACCAGAAGAGAGTAAGTATCTACATCCGGATACTCTTTTTTCACTTCATTAAAAATCTGATCCCAGAATACCATGGAATAATTCAGTGCATTCCCTTTTGAAACTGATGTCAGGGAGCGCTTTTCCTTCCGTGCCAGGTCAAACGCATATCGAATGATGCGTTCACATCCTTTTCTCGAAAATACTCCGTTCTGAATCACCACTTCCTGTTCACTGTTCGGATACAGCCAGGCACCGCTTCCGGCATATTCTCCCTCACTGTTTTCGCGGATAAAGATCATATCAATATCTTCCCGCTTTACATCTTTCAACGGGCAGGGTGCTCCCTTCAGCAGTTTGACCGGCCTGAGATTAACATACTGATCAAAGTCATGACGGATTCTCAGGAGAAGATCTCTTAATGAGATATGGTCCGGTACGCCCGGATAACCGACGGCTCCAAGCAGAATCGCATCATAGTCACTCAGTATTTCCATCCCGTTCTCAGGCATCATTTCCCCGTTTTTCAAGTAATACTCACATCCCCAGGGGTACTCGGTAAAATCAAACTGAATCTTCGGGTCCAGTTCACTTACCGTCTTCAATACTCTTACAGCTTCATGAATTACTTCCGGTCCGATTCCATCTCCCGGAATCAAAGCAATTTTATATGTTGTCATAAAAAAACCCTTCTTTATATAAATAATATCACTCCTTATGATGACGATTTATGAAAAACAGTTTCATAAACACCTTAATTAAGAAAAGCGGATCCGCTTTCCCGGTATCAATTGCATCGTATATATAATCTGATCTGTTTTCGCTGTGAGATCAGAATCGGCACCTGAAACAGCAGACATCAGAAAGTGAACTGCTGCACCCAGGCGGTAAAGCCCAACGGCTCCTGTGGATGGTGTCCTTTTCGCTCGGGGATAGAATAGCTCTAAATTTATTTACAAAGCCATTCCTTAGCCTCTAAATGAAGTCGTGGTTTTCCGCCACGGATGTCATTCGCAGCGGATGGTTCTTCAAATCACGCCGCACAACATGTAGTTCAGAGATTTAAGAGCACCAATGCGATAAGGACAAGAATCAGCCCTGCTTTTTGAATCCGGTCAATCCGCTCATGAAACAGCAGTGCGCTTGCGGTCATGACCGTAAGAATCGTACCGCCGCTGAATACCGGATATACAATCACCGCCGGCAGTGCCGCCAGAGCGTGAATCAGCAACAGGGAACTGAAATAATTCGGAATACCGGCCATGGCACCATATAGAAGACTGCGCAGAGTAACAGGAGCGCTGTTTCTGTTCCATTCTCTTAATGCAAGGATCAATGTCAGGATGCCGGCGGTGGCAAACAGCACAAACAGATAGCTCTCCTCCTGTTCCGGGGAGCCGAAAGCCTGAAAGATTCTTGCCATGGAGTCCGCAAGCCCGTTTCCAAGCAGAGTCAGCAAAAGCAGGCCGAACTTTGTGCCGGCAGCATCTTTTGTGCCATGGTGAATGATGAATATTGCCAGGATCGAAAGGAAAATACCGGCAAGCGGAAGGGGACGAAGTGTTTCGTGAAAGAAGACAACACTGATGAACAGGGATACCGTCATTCCAAGCTTTGAGAACGCTGAGGTCAGGGAAGCCCCATTAACGGAAATGCTTTTCTGCATTGCAAGCAGACCAAACAGAAACAGGATTCCGCCAATGATGCCAAGAACAGCGGTAATCGGGGAAAGGACAATATGAAATCGGCAGGAAAAAAGCGCAATCACTGCACAGACGATATAGTTGCCAAGCAGAATGCCATACCGGTTGCCTTCCGAATCGGCGGCTTTGAGAATCAGCGCAAGCGCGCTGCTGCAAAGAATCGCAGACAGAAGAGATGTCATGTTTTCCTCCTTTCACCGATAAAATAAAGCATCGCAATCGCTGTCAATGACATCAGGGAAATAAATCGTATGCCAAAGTGCGTCACGAACTTCACAGCGCTTAACCGTATGCACAAAAATATACACAACAATGGGTTGGTTTAAAATAATTTGTCGCATCTGTTTTATATCAGTATGACTTTTCTTACCAACGAGATTTACCAACAAAACGCTTTTTTGGACTTTCGCTTATTGATAAATGTTAAAAAAAGCCCATAAATAAGGGCTTTTTGAATATAGTCGGGAATACGGGATTCGAACCCATGACCTCTTCGTCCCGAACGAAGCGCGCTACCAAACTGCGCTAATTCCCGGTGCTCTTCAGCTTGGTAATAGTAGCACACTCCATGTGGGATGACAAGTGATTTTTGCAATACAAGATTCGTTCTTGATTACTCGGTTATCGCCGCGACGATCTCATCAATCTGTGCGTCCGCAAGCCCTGCGTTTCTGCAGTACTCTCTTGATTTCTGTGCATAATCCAGCGTATAGATATCATCCCCCTCTTCCGTATGGAAGAAAAATCATTCGGATCATTGGAATGGTTCTGAGAGAACAGTTCCTGTTCCTTTAGATATTTTTCTTTTTCATGAAGCGTGATTGTAACTGAATCATCTTCACTCAGTTCAAATTCCTTAAATGTTCCATTGCCAAGGTTATGGGCAATACTGATACCCGGTATACCCGGATATGCTACTGTAACAAGACCTCCTACCTTTACGTAATATCCGTTATGATACGGAACATCGGTAAACGTCTTTCCGTTGCTGAAGGAAAGATCGATACTGTCGCCCAGACTGAAGCCTAGCTTCTCAAGATCTTCCCCGCTGATCTCTGCGACCGTATAAAAGAACACCCGATCTTCATGAATCGGTATATTCTCTGCCACAACCTTTGCCGGTTCTTCTTTTGTTTCCGTGTTTACTGCGCTTCCTTCATCCCTCGGAATCCCGCAGGCACAGCTTAAAGCGAGAACCGGAATAAATAATGCTGTTTATTTTCATCTTATGTTCCTCATCAGGACATTATCAGTTCAATTTCTGTACGATTGGTCAGAAGATCCTGCGGAATATAGTTATCCGAAAGTTCTTTGCCATTGACCAGCAGTTTCACACATCCGCTTTCTGCGTGATTCGGGTTCTTTACAACAATGTGCAAATGGGATCCGCGGAAATCCTTTTCCATTTCAAAGCCATTCCATTCTGATGGAATGGACGGAGACAGGCGTAATCCGCCGAGATCCGGTCTCAGACCAAGAATGCCCTCTACACATCCAACCATTACGGTTGAAGCAGTGCCGGTCAGCCAGTGTACATGCGAACGTCCGAAGTGCGGAGAATCCTTGCCTTCCGTAAACTGTCCATAACAGTACGGTTCCAGATGCCTTATCTCTGCCCGGTCATTCTGAGCGGCCGGCGCATTCTCCATGAAGTATTCAAATGCACGGTTGCCGTGTCCGCGGAGCGCTTCCGCAAGAATGATCCATCCCTGCGGCTGTGAGAAGATACCGCTGTTTTCTTTTGTGCCCGGATTATAGATAACCGCCAGTGCACCGTCAAAGGCATGTGCGTGATATGGCGGAGTCATTAACATGACACCGTATTCTGTATTGAGCAGTCTGTGAACCGATTCCAGGGCAGTATCTGCCTCTTCGTCAGTTGCCAGTGTACTGATCACTGCCCAGCTCTGCGGGTTCAGCCACATGTTGGCTTCCGGATCGGTACGGCGGCCGATGACTTCGCCATCTTCCTTGAAGCCACGGATAAACCGGTCTTCATCCCAGCAGAGTCTGCGGAAGGATTCAAAGGTTTCTTTCCGCTTCTGTTCCAGGAACGCAATCGCCTCCTGATCCTGCTTCAGCTGTGCAAAGCGCAGCTGAATTACCAGTGCATAGTAGAACTGCATCGCCACGAATGCAGATTCTCCTGCTTTTCCAAGACGCAGACAGTCATTCCAGTCGGCATATCAACCAGCCGGCATACCATGCGGGCCAAGACGGTCAAGCGAGAACTGGATCGCTCTTCTCAGATGTTCATATACGGGCGCTTCCT
>JAEEPV010000033.1 GCA_016284975.1 Solobacterium sp. | reverse complement strand
TTTCCTGTGCAGAAGCGAAAAAGGCGCTGGATGAAAATGACGATATTACGATCATTCTGTTAGATACTCCGTCCGAACTGGCAGGTGTAAAAGAACTGATCGAACAGGTCAATTATGCCAACAGTTTTCTGTTCATGACTCCGATCCTGATTGTGACGAATCGGGATCATCTTACACAGGATGTGGAATATCTGGGCGGACCGGTGGTGGATATCATCAGTAAGCCGGTAAGCAATCCGAAGATCCTGCTCAACCGAATTGATAATGCGGAGAAATTCTTTCAGTCGGTATCCTTCAGCGATTTTGCGGATATGCTGAGAGTTCTGCCGGCGAATATCTATCTGAAAGACCGATATGGACGCTATGTGTTCTCTTCACAGACCTGGCATCATCTCGATACCGGCAATGATCCGAACTGGACAATCCGCGGAAAAACGGATCTGGATATCCGCAAGGATAAAGAAAACGCAAAACTGGCTATGGAATCGGACAAGCGGATTCTGGACAGCGGAAAAGGCAGCTCCTATGTCATTGAGGAAAATCAGGATGGGATTCAGGAGTATCTGCAGTTGATCAAGGAACCGCTGTTCAATGAGAATCATGAAGTGAAGGGAATCATTGCCCTGATCAACAACGTTACGGAACAGGAACGGATGCGCCGGCAGCTGAAAGTTCTTTCCATTACAGATAAACTGACCGGGGCATATAATCGCACCTGCTTTGAGAACACGATCGAGGAAGGATTTCGGGAAGAAGACTATCCGGTATGTATTCTCAGCGCTGACTGCGATGACCTGAAAGTCATGAATGATACCAACGGTCACCTTGCCGGAGACGAATATATTATGGCGTCGGTTGAAGCGATCAAGAATAATATTGAAGCGGATGGAACGGTATTCCGAACCGGCGGAGATGAATTTATTGCGATCTTGCCGCATACCGATAAAGCAGATGCAGAAGCTGTAATAGCTGCCATCCGGAAGGCAGTCTCTGAGCTGCAGATATACGGACAGCCAGTCAGACTGTCTATGGGTTATGACCTGCTTGGAGACAGCGATGACAGTCTGGAAGCGGTGATACGGGAAGCGGATGAAAGTATGTACCGTGACAAACGAAGTCATAAACAACAAAAATGCACAAAGGTCTGAAGGCTGCTTTCAGGCCTGTTTTTTTCTGGCATACAAGGTAAAATATGCCTATGCAAAGAACAGGATTACTGCTGGTAGCTGCACTCTTTCTGTGCGGCTGTGCCGTTGAAACTGGTGAACCGGTACCACAGAAAACCGAAGAACCGATGCCTTCAGCGGTTACGGAAACTACAAATGAATATGATGCGCTGATTGCCGATGCGGCATCCCTGACAAATTACACTGCCGGAGTGAAGCTTCGCTACGACATGGCTTATGAAAACGGGAGCCGCTCGGTATATGATCTGGACGGAGTGATCGAAGAGGATGACTCGAAGATTCATCTGGTTCAGCATATCAATGCGGACGGCATTCAGTCGGATACCGAAGGATGGTATGACGGATCACGCTTATACATGACCTACAATACCGTTGATTACTACGAAGACATGAATGCGGACGCTGTCCGGCAGGTGATGTTGCTGCCGGTAAAACCGCTTAAAGTAGAGGAAACGCTGGCTGAGTCGGTGGAGAAAACCGAAACGGATCAGGAAAAAAGATATGTGTTTCATCTGAAAACGGATTCGGCAAAACAGCTGTTTGACACACATTACGATATCTATGGTCTGAACCAGTATGAAAACTGTGTCATGAAATCCGGTACGGTAACCCAGACATTTGATTCTTCCGGAAAGATCACCGGAGAAGAAACGGAATTCATCTGCTCGCTTTCTACAAAAGGAATCGGAGTTGAGATCACGGTCACATCCTCTGTCCGCTATATGAAGATCAACGAAACGGCAATCGAGATTACGGATCAGCAGGAACAGGCATTTGCGTCCTATGTGAATTACCGGGATATTGATACCTCTTCGATTACCGATGCGGATGTTACCTCAGATTACGAGGAAGCCGATCCGATTGAAACACTGAAGAAGCGGCTGATTCATCGCCTGAATTACTCCGTAAATGAAAAGGGCATTTATCAGAGCAAGTTCAATGAAACGGAATCTTATGCGTTTGCTTTTAATAACGGCATCTTCACCTATTCCAACCGTACCAGTCATTATGTGTATAACTGGCGCGGAGACCAGGGGGGATTTGGAGATACCTGCACGATCGATTTCAGGAACGGTTCCGTTACAGAAGGCTGTGATGAAAGTGTTGTGAATCAAATGAAGGAAGTACGGAATTACTTCCTGATGGAACTGTACTATTGCGGATTATCGCTGGATCAGATTCAGGGAAATACACAGGAATAACAGAGGAGGAATGATATGAGAGCAGTAATATCGGTAATCGGGAAAGACCGGCCGGGGATCCTGGCTTATGCGGCGACCGAGTGTGCACGCAGAAACATTAACATCGAGGATGTGACGCAGAAGGTTCTGGATAACATTTTTACGATGATCATGATCGTTACGATACCGGATAATGCGGATGAATATCACGCGTTCAAGAATGAGCTGGAATCCTCCGGGGAAGAACAGGGTCTGAAGATTCATGTCATGCATGAAGATATCTTCAACGCGATGCACAGAATCGGGTGAGTTATGAGAAGTGATTATATTCTTGAAACGGTCCGGATGATCGATGAGGAATGTCTGGACATTCGTACGGTTACCATGGGTATTTCTCTTCTGGACTGCTGTGACAGTGACATCGATCGATCCTGTGAAAAGATCTATCGGAAGATCACGGAAAAAGCGAAAGATCTGGTGAAGACCGCGCAGGATATCTCTCTGGAATACGGGATTCCCATCATCAATCAGCGAATTTCGGTCACACCGATTTCCATGCTGGTAAGTGTCAGCGGCGGAGATCCGGTCAAATATGCAAAGACACTGGATAAAGCAGCCAAGGAAGTAGGCGTTAACTTTATCGGCGGCTACTCTGCGCTTGTGCAAAAGGGCATGACGGCAGGCGATCGGGCACTGATCGAATCCATACCGGAGGCATTGGCCTGCACGGATATCGTCTGTTCCAGCGTGAACATCGGATCTACAAAAGCCGGCATCAATATGGATGCGGTAAAGCTGATGGGTTCGATCGTTCGAAAGAGCGCAGAGCTGACAAAAGACAACAGCTGTTTTGGAGCGGCTAAGCTGGTCGTCTTCTGCAATGCGGTGGAAGATAATCCGTTTATGGCCGGAGCGTTCCATGGGGTTTCGGAACCGGACTGCGTGATTCATGTCGGAGTATCCGGTCCGGGTGTTGTCCGTGAAGCGGTTAAGGAAGCCGGTACGGATAAAACAATGGATGAGATTGCGGAAGTGATCAAAAAAACTGCGTTTAAGATCACACGGATGGGACAGCTGGTCGGTACGCTTGCGGCTGAACGTCTTGGTGTTCCGTTTGGAATCGTTGATCTTTCTCTGGCACCGACACCGGCAGTCGGAGATTCCGTCGCCCGGATTCTTGAAGAGATCGGGCTTGAGACCTGCGGAGGCCCTGGTACAACCGCCTGTCTTGCGATGCTGAATGACGCAGTGAAAAAAGGCGGCGTCATGGCGAGCTCTTCGGTCGGCGGACTCAGCGGAGCGTTTATTCCGGTATCGGAGGATGCAGGCATGATTGAAGCCGCAGAGAAGGGAGTGCTTTCGATTGAAAAGCTGGAAGCGATGACGGCAGTTTGTTCTGTTGGTCTCGATATGATCATCATTCCCGGAGATACAACCGAAGCGACGATCTCTGCTTTGATCGCAGATGAAGCTGCCATCGGTATGATCAACAACAAGACCACTGCATGCAGACTGATCCCTGCAATCGGAAAGCACGAAGGCGAAGCGTTGAATTTTGGCGGTTTGCTCGGCTATGGACCGGTAATGCCGATTCGCAATGTCAGCGCAAAAACCATGGTGAACCGGGGAGGAAGAATTCCGTCACCGATTCACAGTCTCAAAAACTAAAGATTATGTGTGATGGCTGAAAAGAGCTGTCACACTTTTTTTAAAACGTCGGAGGAAGCAGATGCTGATTTATCATCTCTGGTGAAGAAGACTCCGACTTCTATCAGTCGGAGATGAATTTACCTTTTCGTAATATGTTTTAATGATTACTTTGATGATTCAATAAATCTTATAAGACATCTGAGGGAATTCTTCCATTCATGCCCGAAAGCTGCTTGAGATGGAGCCAGGAATGTACTGGTCTTCATGACGGAAAAAGATGCGGTGCTTATTACCGAAACCGGGGAAGTATACCAGGCACAGGCGTCGAAAGGAATCCTTCGGAATTCCGTATGTGCCGGAAGTGCCGCTGCATTCAGTGACGAGCTGGAAGGAAAAATGGAAATCGAAGCGCGGATGAGCAAAGCTGGAGACGATATTTCAAAGCAGTAAAGAGGTGGAAAAGAACCCCTCTTTTTCACACCTGCCCGGGCAGGTGCTAAGATACAGACAAGAGGTATTTCTCATGTTAATTGGTGCAGTTATGG
>JAEEPV010000290.1 GCA_016284975.1 Solobacterium sp. | reverse complement strand
TCATCCAGATTTTCAGCCTTTTTCTCTTCCATCTCTTTTTATCCTTCTTTATAGGAGTATATACGTGCCACGAGTCTGACTTCCACATTCAGACTCAGCCAGCCAGATCAGGCTGGCAAGGGCTGGGCGATGGGAAACACACAGCAGGACACTGTCACAGCTTCTTTTTCGAAATGATTATTTTATGTTTGCGGCAGGGAGGAACCGTTCTTCTTTGCAAAGGGATTTACATTATATAATTGAACTGTTTTCAGGGTCCGATCGGACAGGAATATACGAATGAAGAAATATTTCTATATTATTAGAACCCAGATTATCAAGAGTATGACGTATGAATTCAATGTATACGGAAATATTGTCATGCAGACGATCATAATGATTACGTCTTCCTATTTCTGGAAAGCGTTATATCGGAATCAGAGCAGTGCAGCAGGTGTTAATGCGGAAGATATGCTTACCTATATCATTATGTCTTCTGTATTATCGGTACTCTTTATAACAAATGTGGAAAGAAGAATCGAACAGAGTGTGGAAAAGGGAACCGTAGCCACCGATATGATGAAACCCGTGAACCTGTTCGGGGTCTATTTTGCGGAGGATATCGGGAGTATTCTGGCGCTGGTCTTTCAGAATATGCTACCGATTCTCCTGATCGGATCTCTTTTGATCAGGGTGCCGGTAATGCAGAATCCCCAAGACCTTCCGCTGTTTCTGCTTTCCGTCATTTTGTCATTTCTGATCAACTGGCTGATTGCCGCATTGTTTGGCATGATCGCATTTTCAGCCGTCAATATCAGTGCTTTGATTCAGGTCAAAAAACATCTGCTCCGGCTGCTATCCGGCAGTATTATCCCGATCTGGTTTTTTCCTTCCGCGGTTTCAAAGGTACTTTCCGCACTTCCTTTTATTTATATTTACCAGCTTCCGCTGAGTATTTATATCGGCAGAGGCAGCAGGGCGGAGCACCTTGCACAGATTCAGATCCAGTTTGTCTGGCTGTTGATCCTGACAGGGGTATTCATTGCCATACAGAAACAGGTCACCAGGAAAGTGATGGTCCAGGGCGGATGAAACGGAATGTATTTCGGGAACTGCGTCATTACCTGGATGTAACCGCGCAGGTAATCAGGATGGCAGTTCTGACCGTTTTTGAATATCCCTCCAATATTGCGGGATGGCTGATTTCCAATCCGCTGCAGTTCATCATGGGATTTGCGATCATCAAGTTTGTTGTGGAATCCTTTGGTGAGATCAACGGATGGAATTACGGGCAGCTTGCGGTTTTGTACGGAATCTCAGTCATCTCCCATGCCTTGTCCATGATCTTTTTCGTTCAGGGATGGTTTATGGGCTATTACGTTATGGATGGGGACTTTGACCGGTATCTGACAAGACCGCTCGGCGTACTGTATCAGTTCTTCTTCACGAATATCAATATCTTTGGTATTACCGATCTGATTCCCGGAATCCTGGTGTTTGTCTATGGCTGTATGAAATGCGGACTGCAGATAACCTGGTATTTCGTGATTCAGGTAATCGTCATGCTGATCGGCGCGACACTGATCCGCGGGGGAATCTATATACTGCTTGGAAGCACATCCTTTCATACCAGAAGTGCGGTGGACTTCGGGCAGTATACACAGGAGATCATGGATAAAACAACGATGTATCCGATTTCCATGTATCCCGAAAGCATGCAGTTTATACTGACCTACCTGATTCCGATTGGATGGGTCTCATTCTATCCGGTATCGGGGCTGCTCGGTATTGAAAACGGAGTCTGCAACGGCTTCTTTGTTTCGTTTATCACACTGGCTGCAGGAATCCTTGTGATGCTGCTGGCAGGAGCGTATTTTACAGCCGGACTTAAGAAATATGAAAGTGCAGGAAATTAGGAATGATTGATGTGAACCACCTGAGCAAGGATTACCTGCTGAAAAAGAAAGAACCCGGATTAAAGGGCGCATTGAAAGGACTGATCCGTCCGCAATATGAAGTGATCCATGCCGTCCGGGATCTGTCCTTTCATATTGATGAGGGAGAAATCGTCGGTTTTATCGGACCCAATGGTGCAGGAAAGAGCACGACCATCAAGATGATGTCAGGAATTCTGACTCCGACCGAAGGAAGTGTACTGATCAACGGGGAGAATATTACGGAACACCGGAAGACGGTGGTGCGCAATATCGGAGTTGTTTTCGGGCAGCGTTCCCAGCTCAACTGGGATCTTCGTCTTGGAGAGACGTTTGAACTTCTGAAGCACATCTATGAGATCGATCCCGTCGACTATGAGAACACGCTGGAAGTCATGGATGGTATTCTTGGAATCAAAGAGCTCATTGATAAACCGGTCCGGCAGATGTCCCTCGGACAGCGGGTAAAAGGAGATCTCACGGCGTCCATGCTGCACTCACCGCGTGTGCTGTTTCTGGATGAACCTACCATCGGACTGGATGTATCAAGCAAATTTGCACTGCGCAGATTTATCAGGGAAATCAACGAGATCCGTAAGACAACCGTTATTCTGACCACGCATGATCTGGGTGATATCAAGGAACTGTGTGAACGTCTGATCATCATCAACCATGGTGTGATGATGGAAGACGGCAAGCTGAATCAGATCGTTGACCGGATCGCCCCCTATAAAACACTGGTCGTAGAGTATTATGATGAGCAGGCTCCGGAACATGAAAAGTGTGAGATGACATCTCATGAAGGGAATATTGCGAAATACAGATTTATGAAGAAAGATATTACAGCGGCAGAACTCATCGCGGATCTTTCCAAACAAAAGGAAATCAAAGACGTTTCCATTGAAGAAGCCGGTATTGATGACATCATTAAAATTGCGTACGGAAGCTGACCGGTGTCGGTAATAAAAAACAAACCGGTCTTATTCGTACATCCGTTTTGTTAAAATAAAAAATAACAACATGGATGTAATTACGACCGAAGCGATTCGATCCTAGAAAGAGAACCCACTTATGACTGCACAGGAACAACAGAAACCGGAAGCACCTCAGCTGGATCTGGAAGAAGCGGACAATCAAAAATCAAAGACAAAAGCTGTAAAACAGATGACCGCAAAGAAACACAGTCCTTTGTTCATTGTGTTTGCAATTTTCATGTGCCTGATCTGTCTGTACTTTGGAAATTATCTGCGCCTTCATACGAATCTTCTGGAGAACCAGAATGTCAAAGAGGGATACCTGTCTCCATCTGAGTTTGTTCTGATTGATACCGAAACCAAAGAACCGGTACAAAAACTCAGTACGAAGGATTTTCAGAGCCAGTATACGTTTACGTATGGAATAAAGGAGTATGAAACGTCACGGGGTATAAAGCCGGGGGACAGCTGGTATACGTTCTCAGATGCATATGCGGATACCATCGCACAGGAAATCCGCTGTGAGAGGAAGAACGGTTCGGAAAAAGAAGTCCTGACATATCAGGATATGACAATCCGGGAATTCCAGACTGAGGTGATTGATAAAGGACTCATTGATCCAGATAATACCGAGATCGATGTTTCTTTTAGGATCGGTACAGACGGCAAAAAGCTGTATTATTCCGAAAAGGATTTGCAGCGGGCTGCAGATCAGTATGAGGACAGCCCCAAGATCCTGCATCCACTTTCGGATGGCCCGGATCAGATGGGCTTCTATGTACTGCATTTCAGCTTTGAAAAAGACATAATAGACTCTGATTCCGGTTCTGTATTGGGATTTCTTTCTTCTACCTTTGAAAGCTATTGATATTTTCACTGGCATTTCAGATTGGTTGTGCTAAAATACACAGTGCGTATGCGCCCGTAGCTCAGATGGATAGAGTATCAGATTCCGAATCTGAGGGTCGCAGGTTCGACTCCTGTCGGGCGCGTATTACCCGAATAAACGCACCTTTCATTGAAGTGAGAGGCGTTATATTCGGTTTTTTTTATATCTTCGCCTTCTATAAATCTTGCATTATAAAATAACGGAAAGAAGGGTCGATTTTTTCATTTTTTTACGTATTATTATTTCGGGAGGTACAGAAAATGAAACATTTGAAAACTGTCCTGAAATTATTGTTCTCTGCTGCCGTAATGATAGCTCTCTTTGGCTGCGGCGGAAGCGGATCAAACGGAAAAGGCAGTTCTGTCAAACTGGTTGATTTTACCGGTATGACAAAGCTTGATGTAGAAACCTGGATCAATGAGAATTCCGTTGACCGGGAGAAGGTATTCTATACCTACGAATCGAGTGAAACCGTACCGCAAGATAAGATCATCTCACAGTCGGTTTTGCCCGGAGAAGTACTTGGTGATAATTCACTTACCATAGTGATTTCTACCGGTGTGGATCCGGATACAGAGATCACATTTGTAAACTTCTCCGAGATGAGTCTGGAAGAAATTCAGCAGTGGTTCATTAACGAACATTTTGAACACGTCAGCGTTCAGTATGTTTATGACACGAATTATCCGATCGGATCATTTGTCGCAACGATTCCTGCGGAAAAAGCGCGTCGTACGGATACCGTCATCGTACAGATCTCGGGTGATCCGGGACAGGCAGGCCTTTCGGTGAAGATGCCGTCTATGGCCGGCTGGACAAAACAGCAGGCAGAAGAATGGGCAAATACGAATCAGGTATCCATCAGCTACAGTACGCAGCACAGTACAACGGTTGCGGAAAACATTGTTATTTCTACCGATCCAAAATCCGGTGATGAAGTCATGAAGGGATCTGTGATTCAGGTGACGTATTCTCTCGGAGCTACGGTTACTGCGATCAGTCTTGCCGGCAAGAGCCGCAATGAAATCGATGCCTGGGGAAATGAAAACGGTATTCAGATTTCCTGGCTGCAATGTTGGAACCGTACGGCAAGTGGTACCGTATACGGTAATGAACCCAACAGCGGAACCATGCGGATGGGCGATGTCATGAAGGTCTATGTTTCGGTCGGACCGATTCCGGTCAAGGATTATACCGGTCTTTCCTATCAGAACAACTTCCTGGGCTGGTTAAACTCGATCAACAGCCAGTATTATTCCACCGCAAACCTTAAGGTTTCGGTCAGTGAGAAAGAAACTACCGATAAGGAAAGCGGAACGATTCTCTCGCAGACACCAAACAGCGGATATATCAATCCGAACAGCACGATCCTGCTTGTAATTGCCAAGAAAGTCAGCCCGGCACCGACTCCGACACCGGATCCAAGAATCAGTATTCCATCCATGACAGGCTACAGCGAGTTTGACTTCAAGCATGCACTCCATGCCTATGGCGTAGTGGAAGGAACCCGTACGGAGATGTACAGCAGTTCGATTGCCAAGGACTACATCATCTCCAACGATACCGGTCTCTTTATGCCGCAGGCTCCGGTCAATTATGTTGTCAGCCTTGGCCAGTTTGTACTGAACCCTTATGACTGGGAAGGCAAAAACTATAATGAACTGGAAGTCTTCGTGGCCAGTGCGAACCGCCTTGGTGCAGGCGTCAAACTGGATCAGACTTATGTTGATGACGGTGACTGGAGAAATGACAATCACATTTCTCAGATCTGGGGTCCGAGCGAAGATAATACATATACCGTACGGTGTTCGAAATACCGCGGGCTTATTGTTGATTCCGACGGAGACGGACAACCGGATGGTGCAGAATAAATGAATGAAAAAGGATGGCGGCTGCCATCCTTTATTAGTTACTGTTATTCATCCGAAGTCCTTTATGCATCAGCTTTGTCATCTGTTCCCGGATCATTTCTTCCGGATATTTCTTTTTCTTATGATAATAGTTCATCATATGAACTAAGCCGCCAACCATGAAGGTGAGGAAGAATTCTTCTTCAATGCTCTGGTTGTCTTTCATGGCAAGATTAACCATCCATTCTTCGATCTTGGTAAACTGATCCGATTCACGGCCATGCGCCAGAATATCAAGCTCCTTTTTATGCGGTGACAGTGCCCGGTTAAATTCTAGGAGAAAACGATCGGGATCTTCATAAGCAAGTCCGCGATAGGGGAAATCATCAAGGCATTCTTTCAGAAGCTGATTTTCTATGTCATTGTTCAGACAGTATATATCTTCGTAGTAGTGGTAGAAGGTAGTCCGATTAGTATCGGCCATCCGACAGAGCTCGGTTACACGGATCTGCTCAAGAGGCTTGCGCTTGCGAAGATTGATAAAGGCCTGATGAATACGCTGTCTGGTTAGTTCTGAACGTTCTGAGTTTTTCATTACAGAAATTCTACACCTGTAAACTTTTTTTGAAAACATTTGTGCCTGTAGAAAATATTAGGCTATAATGATGATGTCGCATGAGTACGCTGTGTCTGAGGTGCGTCTGTTTCATTTGCAGGCGAACGCCCGCCGCAACGAACCGTGCATACTGAGAAGGAGGCGAAATCGGAACTTAGCACCGGGATCGCCTTTTTAATTTTCCGGAATTGGTCTGCTATAATTCTTCCGATGAAACGAACAACGATTGGCATTCTCGCACATGTTGATGCGGGGAAGACAACCTGTATTGAATCCATGCTGTTTCACTGCGGCGTGATTCGCAGGATGGGCCGTGTAGATAACCGTGATGCTGCACTGGATACCGATCCGCAAGAGCGGGCGCACGGTATAACAATCTATTCAAAAGAGGCATCGATTACCTGGAACGATACTGAGATTTTTATTATTGATACACCGGGTCATGTAGACTTCTCACAGGAGATGGAACGGGCATTGTCGGTGATCGATACGGCAGTGGTATTGATCAGCGGACTGGATGGTGTACAGGCGCATACCGAAACGATCATGAATCTGCTGGAACAGTATAAGATTCCGTCCGTATTCTTTGTAAACAAAATGGATATTGCCCAGAAGGAAGAAGATGAACTGCTTCTTCAGCTGGAAAATACCTTTCATAACTGTATTGCCTGGAACCGGGAAGATACCATAGAAAACACAGCTGTTGCCAATGAGGCAATGATGGAGGAGTTCCTGGAAACCGGTACGGTTTCAGAAGAAAAAACCGCGCAGGCATTTTCACAACGATTGTTTTTTCCGGTAT
>JAEEPV010000289.1 GCA_016284975.1 Solobacterium sp. | reverse complement strand
TCTGTCTGTATGCCTACAGCAGAAAGGTCAGGAACCACTGGAGCTCCTGACCCATTAATCATATGCTTGTATAAGGTTAACTACCTACTATGATCAGGACCAGTTTGTTCCTGATTTCATAATAGAAAAAAAAAGCTTCCGGTGTATTCCCGAAAGCTTTGATCATCAGAATTTGTACGGATTTTTGCCCGGACGGCCGTAGCGCATCTGCGGATTCTTCTGCATCGCTTCTTCCATTCCGCCCATCATGCGTTCCAGATTCTCTTCATTGAGTGAACCATTTTTCTGCATGGTTCCGATCGCGCCCATCATCTTTTTCATTTTCTCAAACTGATTAATCAGCCGGTTGACTTCAGTGACCGTCGTTCCCGAACCTTTGGCTACACGCTTCTTCATGGAACCGCGCATTCTGGAAGGATCAATGCGTTCTTCCTTCGTCATGGACTGAATGATCGCCTTGGTTTTCTTCAGAGAATCATTTGCCTTGGACTCATCGATCATCGGTGCAAACTGACTGTAACCCGGCAGCATCTTCAGAATGCCGCTGAGCGGTCCCAGCTTCTGAAACTGTTCCAGCTGTGAGAGCATGTCATCCATGGTAAAGACACCGTCAAGCATCCTGCGGGCAGAGCGCTCCGCTTCCTCCATGTCCATCTTCTCCTGCGCTTTTTCAACAAGGGAGACAACATCACCCATGCCAAGGATCCGATCCGCCATGCGGTCCGGATAGAAGATATCCATGTCTTCAATTTTTTCGCCTTCACCGACAAACTTGACCGGAAGACCGGTAATCGCTTTGACTGAAAGCACACCGCCGCCGCGGCTGTCACCGTCAAACTTCGTAACAACAAGTCCGGTCAGCGGAAGCTGTTCTGAGAACGAACGGGCAACATTAACAATATCCTGACCGGTCATGGCATCAACGGTGAGCAGGATCTCATCCGGATGTACCGCCTCATTGATGTCGGCAAGCTCCTTCATCAGCTCCTCATCAATATGAAGACGGCCGGCGGTATCGATGAATACCGTGTCGTATCCCTGTTCCTTCGCGTATTCCACACCCTTGATCGCAGTCGTTAATGCGTCTACTTCCGTACCGAGCGAGAATACCTCCGTGTCGATTTCCTTTCCCAGCGTTTTGAGCTGGTCGATCGCCGCCGGACGGATAATATCCGCCGCGATCAGCATCGGCTTCCGGTTGTATTTCGTCTTGCACAGACGTGCGATCTTGGCAACGCTGGTTGTTTTACCGGTACCCTGAAGGCCGACCATCATGATGACGGTAACACCATGATCCCTGAAGTTCAGTTCTGCCTGTTCTTCCCCAAGCAGCGTAATGATCTCATCATGTACGATCTTGACGAGCATCTCACCGGGTTCGACGGAATTCAGTACATCCTCGCCGCGTGCCTTTTCCCGTACGCTGTTGAGGAAGTCCTTGACGACCCGATAGTTTACATCCGCTTCCAGCAGTGCAAGCCGCACTTCCTTCAGCATGTCCTCCATGTTCGCATCGGTCAGACGGCCTTTGCCGGCGATATTCCGCATGGTTTTATTCAAACGTTCACTCAGTGAATCAAATGCCATATCTGTAATACTCCTTATTTATTTCACCCGTTATTCTATCAAAAACGGAGCGGTTATTCACCGTTCCGTATGGTTTGATCAGGCTGCTGTCAGTCCGCGCAGATAGTCGATGGACTCAGCGATGATTTCCGTAAAGTAGTATTCCCGGTCTTCTTTCTGGATCAGCTTGCCGGTAAGCCGCCCCTTGATGGCAATCATACTGCCGGGCTTGCACAGTGACGCAGCAGTCTCCGCTGCCCCGCGCCATACCGTGACGCTGAAGACATCCGTCGAGAACTTTCCGTCTTCATCCCGGAAATTACGATCACTTTCCACGATCAGATTGGTCAGTGTCGTCCCTTTCGCAGTCTTTCGCACTTCCGGCAGTTCCTTTACTCTGCCGACAACCACACATTCGTTCATTATCCGTTCCTCCTTTTGCGTTGATGTAAAACCATTATTCCAAAGTGAAATAACCCTTTCAAAAGGCCGGTTCTGGTCATACAACATCAAAAAACCAGTTTCTGCACATTAGAAACTGGCTGTTTCACTGTCTGAAACCAATTTCAGACAGCTTTTATTCTTCAGTGAAATTTCCTGCATCATCTTCAGGCAGAATTCGGAATCAAGGGATTCCACGATTCCGCACTCCTCAAAGATCGAGAGTTCTCTCAGTACACCGCGCGCCCAGCTGCCGATCATGTCAAGCGGATTATCCATGACCCGGATAATGGTTCCGATCATGCGCCGTTTCATCTGCGAAAGCGCATCTTCATCAATCGGCTCCTCCTTCATCCGATCCAGCTGTTCCTTCACAAACGCATATACGGCATCGACATCTGCAGTTTCATCCTGGAAATACAGAAAGAAGCTGTCTTTGGAGCAGTCGAGATCATAGGAGAAATACGGTGTAATGGTTCCGCTGTCGATCCATCCCTGAAATGCCGGGTTGATCGGTGAGAAGATCGCTTCGAGCGAAAGACGGAGCCCCCATTCCCGCTTCAGAAGTTCCGCATTACTGCCGGTGAACGGTTTCATCTTGAAACAGACGGCACAGCGGGGATGTTCGATGGCCATGCGGATGGTCACCAGTTCCTCAGCTGTCTCTTCCGGTTCTTCTTCCGGTATCCGGGACAGCAGAACCCCTTTGCCAAAATCCTTTTTTTCCTGGTTGGCTTCAATCGCCTCGATGATTTCCTGATGATCTGCAGGTGTTACCCCGATCAGGGTCATGCGGGAAGGATGGTAATTTCGACGATATGCCGCTTCAAGATCGCTCTTTGTCATCGCGGCAATCGACTCTTCTGTTCCGACAATATCATCCCTCAGCAGGTTTCGCTGATAGACCGCACGCATCACCTCATTGAACAGTCTGGAATCCGGATCCTGTTTATACATTGCCAGTTCTTCCAGAATGATCTTCACTTCCCTTGCGACAGAAGCCTCCGTGATGGAAAGACTCTGTACAAAATCAAGAAGATAAGAAAGCGGCGTCGTGACTTCTTCGGAAGGCGTCGTAAAGAAATAGGATGTCAGGTCATAGGAAGTAGATGCGTTGACATTCGCGCCTAAACGGCTGAACCGCATCATCACATCTTCACTGCCTGATTCAAATAGTTTATGTTCGAGAAAATGAGCCGTACCGGACGGGGCGCGGTAAACCGTTCCCTTTTCATCCTTCTGCATACAGTCAAGATTGCCAAAGGGAGTCATCAGCAGAAACGCACTGGTATAAAACTGCGGTTTCTGAAAAAGGATCACCTTCAGTCCAT
>JAEEPV010000288.1 GCA_016284975.1 Solobacterium sp. | reverse complement strand
GTCTGCGTACCATTTTGCCATATCAAGGTTGTGCATGCGGCAGTATCCGCAGTTTTCGGGAGCGGTGCCGGGCACTTCTGTCGCGTCTTTGACGGAACGGAAGGCTTTTAACATCAGATCATAGAGCTCTCTGGAAGGGCGGTTTCCTTTCAGGATGAGATAAAATCCGGTAAGGCAGCCCATCGGTCCCCAGTAAATCACTTCGTCTTTCCATTCCGGATCGTTGCGAAGATAGGTTGCGATCAGGTGTTCCATCGAATGCATCGCCAGAATATCGATAACCGGCTCCCGGTTCGGACGTTTCAGCCGTACATCATAGGTCGTTACCGCATAGTCACCCAGATGGTCAACCCGGCTTGTGAAAATACCGGGAACGATACGGGTGTGGTCTACGGAAAAACTCTGAATTAATTCCATTTCCACTTCTCCTGTTTCTGAAAGTTCGTATCTGCGGCAGGTTTTGTTACTGCTGTCCTGCGACACTCAGACGGTTGAGTGCACGCTTCAGCGCAAGTTCTGCACGCCGCATATCCGTATTCCGATCATTCTTCTGAATACGCCGTTCCGCACGTTCTTTACCTGCCTTTGCACGATCGGTATCGATTTCATTTTTGTTTTCGATCGCGTCCGTCAGGATCTCCGCATGATTGTCATGAAAGTACAGAAGACCTCCTGCCACCGCATAATAATTGCGGGTGCCGTTTTCCTCCGAGCTCATCTTGCCGATGCGCAGGGAAGTAACCAACGGCATATGATTCGGCAGGAGTCCGCGGTCTCCGTCCGTAGTCTGAAAGTTCAGATACGGGGTTTCAAACTCTTTGTAGATTCCTGACGGTGTGATGATCCGTACCTGAATTGTACTCATTTCAGTTTCTCTGCCTTTTCAACAACATCTTCGATCGTACCGACACTCATGAACGCAGCTTCCGGCAGATCATCATAGTTTCCGTCGAGGATCTCACGGAAGGAACGAACGGTATCCTTGACCGGTACATACTTGCCGGGCAGACCGCTGAACTGTTCAGCGACTGAAAACGGCTGCGAAAGGAAGTTCCGGATACGGCGGGCGCGGTTGACGATCTTACGGTCTTCTTCACCAAGTTCATCCATACCGAGGATCGCAATGATATCCTGGAGCTCCTTGTATCTCTGAAGGATCTGCTGAACCTCACGTGCAACCTGATAGTGTTCTTCACCGATGACAAGCGGATCCAGGTTACGGGAACCGGACGCAAGCGGATCAACGGCCGGGTAAATACCCAGAGCTGCGATACCACGGTCAAGAACGGTCTTTGCGTCAAGGTGAGAGAACGCAGTTGCCGGAGCCGGGTCGGTCAGGTCATCCGCAGGGACATAGATTGCCTGAACGGATGTGATGGAACCGGCATCGGTAGAAGTAATGCGTTCCTGCAGCTGGCCCATTTCCGTTGCCAGTGTCGGCTGGTAACCGACGGCACTCGGCATACGGCCAAGCAACGCGGATACTTCTGAACCGGCCTGGGTAAAACGGAAGATGTTATCGATAAACAGAAGCACGTCCTGATGTGCCTCATCACGGAAGTATTCCGCCATGGTAAGCGCCGATAATGCGACACGCATACGGGCACCCGGGGATTCGTTCATCTGACCGTAGGTAAGTACGGTATTTTTCAGAACGCCGGAATCCTTCATTTCATAGTACATGTCATTGCCTTCACGGGTGCGTTCCCCGACGCCGGCAACGACGGAACGGCCGCCGTGTTCGATCGCGATGTTGTGGATCAGCTCCTGCATCAGAACGGTTTTGCCGACACCGGCACCGCCGAACAGACCGACCTTGCCGCCTTTGTTATAAGGGCATAACAGGTCAATGACCTTGATGCCGGTTTCCAGGATCTCCGTCGAGGTCTGCTGCTGTGCAAAGGTAGGTGCTTCCCGGTGGATCGGCATATACTTCTTTGCGTCCACTTTCCCCAGACCGTCGATCGGTTCTCCGAGCACGTTGAACATGCGCCCGAGAACTTCATCGCCAACCGGCACCGTGATCGGTGCTCCGGTATCTTTACAGTCCATTCCGCGAACAAGTCCGTCCGTGCTGCTCATCGCAATACAGCGAACGATATCGTCTCCGATATGCTGTGCGACTTCTACGGTCATTTCCGAATCTTCGCCGTTTTTGATATGAATCGCATTCCGGATCGAAGGAAGGGAATCGGAGCTGAAACGGATATCAACGACCGGTCCGATGACCTGAACAATTTTTCCTATTTCACTCATAAGGGTTGTCTCCTTGTCTAGACTGCATCGGAGCCGCCGACAATCTCGGTGATCTCCTGCGTAATCGCTGCCTGTCTTGCCTTGTTATACTCCAGCAGAAGTTCACTGCTGAGTTCGTCTGCGTTATCGGTAGCCGTCTTCATTGCCATCCGCCGGCTTCCCTGTTCACTGGTCGTGGACTCCATCCAGGCGCTGTAGATCATGTCGGCAATCATCATCGGCATGACTTCCGCAAGAATCGAATTCGCATCCGGTTCAAACAGCGTTTCTACATGCATGGTTCCTTCCGTGTTCTCTTCTTCTTCCAGTTCACACGGAAGAATGCGGATGGTTTCCGGCTTGAACGACATGGTGTTTACAAACCGCGTCCGGATGATCTCCAGGGAACTGATCTCTCCGGTGTAATACTTCTCTTCCGACGAACGGATATAGTCACGGATCTCCTGCGGCGTAACATCTTCCGATGCGATCGGCTCCGTGTTAACAAGCGTATATCCGTCGTGTGTCAGCATCCGGTACAGGGACGTACCGATCAGGATGATCGGATCTTCCTTGGTCAAAGTCGTGCGGATATGCCGCATGACATTCATGTTGTATGCCCCGCACAGTCCCATGTCACTGCAGAAGACGATCGTGACTTTCTTCCCGTTGTCCGAATGATTCATGTACGGACTGTCAATCCCGGGATTGCGCGCGATGATCTCGTTGATGGTCTGTCTCAGCCGCATTGCGTATTCGCGGTTGGCTTCCATCGCTGCCCGCTGTTTAAACAGCTTGGCATTGGCAATCATCTCCATCGCGCTGGTAATCTTGCGCGTTGACTTTACCGAACGGATACGGGATCGAAGTGCCTGCTTCGACTGCATACTAAGCTCCCTTTACCAGACGGTAATCTTCAAGTATCGCATTCATTGCGGCTTTGATCTTCTCACTCAGCTCATCGCTGATGTCACCGGTCGTACGGATCTCTTCCAGAATGTCTTTATGACTGTCATGGAATGTTCTCAGAATCTTCTTTTCAAACTCTGCCACTTCTTCCGTGCTGACCTCATCAATAATGCCGTTCTTTGCCGCATACAGGGAGAGCGCCTGGTCTTCCATTGCCATCGGGCTGTACTGCGGCTGCTTGAGCAGCTCTGTGAGACGGGTGCCGTGTTCGATGATCTTCTTGGTCGTCGGATCAAGGTCGGAGCCAAACTGTGCAAATGCCAGCATTTCATGGTACTGCGCCAGTTCCAGCTTCAAAGAGGAAGACTCCTTCTTCATCGCCTTGGTCTGCGCATGAGAACCGACACGGGATACCGAAAGACCGGAGTCTACTGCCGGACGGATACCCGAGGCAAACAGATCGGTCTGTAAGAAGATCTGACCGTCGGTAATTGAAATGACATTGGTCGGAATATAGGCGGAGATATCGCCTGCCTGCGTCTCAATGATCGGCAGCGCGGTAAGAGAACCGCCGCCCAGTTCATCACTCAGCTTCGCAGCCCGCTCCAGAAGTCTTGAATGCAGGTAGAAGACATCACCCGGATACGCTTCACGTCCCGGAGGTCTGCGGAGCAAAAGAGACATTGTACGGTAAGCGACCGCGTGCTTGGAGAGATCATCGTAAACGATGAGAACATCCTTGCCCTGTTCCATCCACTCTTCGCCGATTGCGCATCCTGCATACGGCGCAAGATACTGCTGCGGCGCGGACTCGGAAGCCGAGGCATTGACGATCGTCGTATATTCCATCGCATCGTGTTCGCGAAGCTTCTGCACAAGACGCGCAACGGTCGATTCCTTCTGTCCGATTGCGACATAGATGCAGTTTACGTTTTTGCCTTTCTGATTGATGATCGTGTCGATCGCAATTGCGGTCTTACCGGTTTCACGGTCACCGATGATCAGCTCACGCTGACCTTTTCCGATCGGGATCATACTGTCGATGATCTTCAGTCCGGTCATCAACGGCTGATTGACGCCCTTACGGGTCATGACACCCGGCGCGACACGTTCAACCGCGCGGGTCTTTGTATATTCAATCGGTCCACGGTTATCGATCGGCTGTCCCAGTGCGTTTACAACACGCCCCAGCATACCGTCGCCAACCGGGACTTCTACGATCCTGCCGGTCCGGCGTACTTCGTCGCCTTCCCGGATCAGGGTGTCATCACCCAGCAGAACGATACCGATGTGATCTTCTTCCAGGTTCAGAACCATTCCATATACACCATGGGGCAGTTCCAGAAGCTCACTGCTCATTGCGTTGTCGATTCCCTGAACCATGGCAATGCCGTCACCGGTACTGATGACATAGCCTACATCATCCGAATGAATCTTCTGATCATAGTTCTTGATCTGTTCCTTAATCAGAGAACTGATTTCTTCCGGTCTGATCTGTTTCATGCGTTTCCTCCTTTCAGGAGTGCTTCCTTCATTCCTTCTATCTGTCGGGCTACGGTAACATCGGTTACGGTATTGCCCGCGGTTACTTTGATTCCTGCAATTAATGATTTATCAATGGTATTGACGAGTTGTACCCGGTGGCCTGTCTTCTTCTCCAGCGCCTGACGGATCCGTTCCATCTGCGTTTCATCCAGTTTTCTCGCGCTTGCGACCACAGCGGTCTCAATGCCGAGTTCCAGATTGGCATGCCGGATGTACTCCTTTAAGATCTCATCCAGATAAAACGTACGGTCCTTGTCGATCAATAGCTTCAGAAAGTTTCTGGTCGACGGCAGAAAAGATGCGAAGACCGAATCTACCACAGTCTTCTTTTCCTCGTCCGTTACTTTTACGGCACGGAAAAACGTCAGAAGTTCCGGATCACGATTCAGTACTTCACGCAGTACCTGTGCCTCTTCTTTCCGTTCTTCTACCTTATCTTCTTCTTTTGACAGCTGGAACAGCGCTTCGGCATACCGGCTCGCAACATCACTTACCATCGGTCGCTTCCTTTACAAAGGCATCGATCGCCTGACGGTCAAGTTCTTCGCCGTTATCCTTTGCCAGAAGTTTGCCCGCGGCGCTCATCGCAACCTCGATCATTTCCTTCTGCATGTCGCTGTACATAGCTTCGCGTTCCGCCTGCATCTGCTCACGCGCTTTGTTTTTGACCTGTTCTGCTTCCCGGTTCGCGTCCGCAAGGATCTCATCCTTCCGGTTGCCGGCTTCCCTTACGGCTGCCGCTACGATCTCTTCGGATTTCGTTCCGGCATTCTTCAGCTGCAGAGCCGCTTCTTCGCGGTCGCTTTCCGCCGCGCTTCTAGCCTGCTCGCCTGCCGCAAGATCTTCCTGCATCTTATCTGCACGCACCGCAAGGAATTCCTTGACGGAAGACCACAGATATTTCTTCATCAGCAGAAACAGGATCAGTGTACTTAAAAGCTGTGTGAGCATCGTAACAGGATTCGGAATCAGCTGTCCTACGATGTCAACATCAATCATTGTTCACGTCTCCGATATCTCAGAGGTTCGGATAAACGAACATCAGCAGGATCGAAACCAGAAGGCCGTAAATCGCGACCGTCTCGGACAGCGCGATACCGAGAATCATGTTGGAACGGATCTTGGATTCCGCTTCCGGATTCTTACCGATCGCATCACAAGCGTGAGCTGCTGCCATACCTTCACCAAGACCGGTCATCATACCGGCCATGACCGCAAGACCTGCGCCAATGGCAATTAAACCTTTATTGATATCCATATTTTTATCCTCCTATGCGATACCGTTTCGTACATCTTCGGGAATATCATTCCCGATGAGAACCATCGTTAATGTGACAAATACCAGCGTCTGAATGAAGCCGGCAAACAAATCAAAATATGCATGCAGCACCGGTGCGACGATCGGACCGATAAAGTTGAATACGCCGCCCTTGGCACCAAAGAAGCCCGCAATTGCATTGGAAAGCGCCTGGGTGGCACCATACACCAGCTGCATCATGATTCCGCCGCAGAGAATATTTCCGAACAGACGGACCGACATTGAAATCATGATCGAAAACTTACCGACAATATTCATCGGCAGCATCACTGCCAGCGGCTCCAGAAAGCCATGCATGTATCCGCTGAACCCCTGATATTTCAGTTCCGTAATCTGAATCAGAAGCCACGTCAGAAAGGCCAGAAGCAGGGTTACCGACAGGTTGGATGTCGGGGAACTGAGGCCAAACAGGGAAATCGTATTGGCAACGAAGATATAAACCCAGAGCACAAGAATGTACGGGGTCAGAATATCTGCCGTTTTCTCTCCGACATTGTTTACGACATTGCGGTGCACGATATCGATTGCCCAGAGGACCGGAACCAGAATACCGGTCGGCTTCTCCAGGGGATCTGCCTTTTTCAGTTTCTTTGAAAGCAAAATAATGCCGATTCCAAGCAGTATGGTGATCAATAGGATGACATATACATCGGATTGTATCGTCATTGTTCCGCCTCCTTTCTTCGGAAAAAAAGTTCTTCAACTATAATAGCTGATTTTACAGATAATAAACCAGCCGCTGCCGTAAAAATATTCAAATATTGAGGTTTGTATACGGAAGTCAGCAGTAATGCGCCCATCAGGGTGAAATTGATCAGGAAATGCGGAAAGCCGGTTCCCCGTCCTGCACGCCGGGTATCCAGCACCCGGTTCCAGTAATGCACGTTCCATTCATAAATGATGAGGGCCAGCGCATCTCCCGCCAGAAACCCCAGACCGTACGGCAGTCCCAATAGAAATAAGAGACAGCCGGCCAGAGTGATGAGCACGTAAGCTTTCAGCAGCCCCCGGTTGTCTGGATCAAACAGCGACATCGCTTTCCTCGATCATTCCGATCAGTTCCAGAATCCGGTTCAGATCTGCAGTATCGGAATACGCAATCGTGATCGTCTTTGAACTGACGGTTACCTTGGTGCCAAGCTTTGAAGACATCCGGTTTTCAAGATCCCGGATCAGCGGATCCTTTTCCGGTTCGCTCCTTTTCTTCTCGTTCTTTCCGGCACCGCCGTTAAGCTCCCGCACATAGCGTTCCACTTCCCGGACCGACATCCTCTCCCGGCGGATCTTCTCTGCCGTTTCATAGATTTCATCTTCATCTTCCAGGGCAAGCAGCGGCCGGACATGGCCCATTGTCAGCTTCTTCTCCGTCACCATTTCCTGTACCGGCTGCGGCAGTCTCAGCAGGCGCAGCATATTGGCACAGTATTCTCTCGATTTGCCGACGCGTTCCGCCAGCTTCTCCTGCGTATAACCGAGCCGTTTGATCAGCGACTCATACGCGGAAGCTTCTTCAATCGGGTTCAGGTTCTCACGCTGAACGTTTTCAAGGATGGAGATTTCCATCATCTCTTCATCGGTGAAGTCCACCGAAATCGCCGGTACCGTTGTCAGTCCCGCCAGCTTGGCGGCACGCAGACGCCGTTCACCGGCAATCAGCTCATAGCCCTGTACGCTGCGGCGTACCAGCAGCGGTGTAAAGATGCCGTGGACGCCGATCGAATCCGCCAGTTCCCGCAGAGACTTTTCATCAAATTCCTTACGGGGCTGATACGGGTTGGCACGGATCTCGGAAAGCGGGATCTCTACTTCTCTTCTGCCCGGGGCATCACCGCCATTGTTCTGTATGTCATCGAGAAACTGTTCGACGTCCGCTCCGAAGATTGATGTCAGACCTTTCCCAAGTCCGGATTTTTTCTTTTCTGGCATAAACGTCTACCTCTTCTCATTCTGTGCGATCACTTCTTTTACCAGACCAACATATGCCTTGGCACCTTCGGACCGCGTGTCGTATTCAAAAATGCTTTCGCCCCGGCTCGGTGCTTCCGACAGCCGGACATTGCGCGGAATATAGCAGCGATAAACTTTTTCCTTAAAGTACTTCCGTACTTCCTGCTGTACTTCCACCGAAAGCTTTGTACGTACGTCAAACATTGTCAGCAGTACGCCCTCAATCGAAAGCGACGGGTTCCATAACCGCTGTACCAGACGGATCGTCGAAAGCAGCTGGGTCAGACCTTCCAGTGCGAAGTATTCGCACTGCACCGGAATCATGACCGAATCGGCTGCTGTGAGTGCGTTGGTATTCAAAAGACCCAGGCTCGGCGGGCAGTCAATGATGATGTAGTCATACAGCGGCCGGACAACATCCAGCTTCTGCTTGAGCAGATGTTCTCTTCCGACTTCATACATATTGGATGCCATTTCCACATCCGCACCGGACAGGTCGATCGTAGCCGGCAGTACATCCAGCGGCGGCATGTCCAGTGTCACAACATCTTCCCTGACCGTATCATTTCCCATCAGCACCTGATACACACTGTGGTTGCGGTCAAAGCCGGCATTGGAAACACCGATGCCGTTGGTGGCGTTTCCCTGCGGATCGAAGTCCACCAGAAGCACCTTTTTATCGGCGTAGGCCAGTCCTGCCGCCAGATTAATGGACGTTGTCGTTTTTCCGACACCGCCCTTCTGATTCGCAACTGCGATAATCTTTCCCATTCCTTAAATCCCCCTATTTCGGGAACCGGACAATGACACGTACATCGGCCAGCGTCTCTTCCGTTTCCATCACAACATCAATTCCCATTTTCTTGATCATCCGAACACACTGATTCACGGAATTGATGCCGATCTGTGTGTTTCTGGTGAAGCCCCTTGTTTTTCCGCGCTTCTTCGCTTTTTTGCCGGAGATGCGCTCGACATACGCTTCGGTCTGCCTTACATTCAGGTTCCGATCGGCAATATAGTGATACGCACCGGTCTGTTTTTCCGGCGGCAGTGCCAGCAGTGCCCGTGCATGACGCTCCGAGAGTTCCCGGTTGGCGACCGCCTCCTGCACTTCCTGCGGAAGGTTGAGCAGACGGATCTTGTTGGCTACTGCCGACTGGGATTTGCCGATGCGTCTGGCAACCTCCTCCTGCGTCATGCTTGCCTGCCGCATGATCTGTACATAGCCCTTGGCTTCTTCCACCGCCGTAAGATCTTCACGCTGGATATTCTCCACAAGCGCCATCTCGGCAGCTTCATTTTCCGTCGGCGAAAGAATATAGCACGGAATCGTCTCAAGGCCGGCATTTTTACAGGCCCGCCAGCGCCGTTCTCCGGCAATGATCTCATACTGCCCGTCGACTTCCCGTACGGTGATCGGCTGGATCAGACCGTTGACTCGGATGGACTCCGTGAGTTCTTCCATGGCTTTTTCATCAAAGCGCACGCGCGGCTGATAACGGCTGGTATGGATATCCTGGATTGGCAGCTGAATGACCGTTCCGGTATCGTTTTTTTCAAACAGGTCAAAAAACAGTTTCGCCATGCTTTATTTCTCCAGCAGGGGTTTATGTTTGATCTGCGCGTAGGCGCGCGGATAGGTTTTCGGCGTCGATCGGATCTTGTCCGCATGGATGATGGTGCGCACTTCCCCGTTTGAAAGCGTATCGAAGATCACCTTTGGCGAAGCACAGCCAAGCCTGCTCAGCGCAAAGGAAGCTTCCTCTGCCTCCTGGCTTCCCTGCGGCCCTTTCAGCGCACAGAAATACCCGCCGGTCTTTACCAGCGGAACACAGAGTTCCGAAAGCACCGGCAGATTTGCGACCGCCCGTGCGGTCACCACGTCAAAGGTTTCGCGCGCATTGGCCGCGAACTCCTCTGCCCGTTTGTTCACCACCTGAACATTTTTCAGGTTTAACACCCGAACTGCTTCTTCCAGATAACGGCATCGCTTGGCAGTCGGTTCAATCAGGGTAAAGGTGGTTTCCGGCAGGGCCATTGCCCAGACAAGACCGGGAAACCCGGCACCGCTGCCGACATCCGCAGCTTTACCTGCTACCGTCTCATGGGCCAGCGGGATCAGGCTGTCCAGGATGTGTTTCTCATAGACTTCTTCCGGCTCATCGATCGCCGTCAGATTGAATTTCGCGTTCCATTCTTTTAAAAGAAAGGCCAGTTTTTCACATTGTTCGAAAAAAGAGTCCTCCAGAAGAATGCCTCTTTTTTCCGTCTCTTTTTTCAGCTCTGCAATCGTCATCTGTGAGATTATTTTACACTGAAAAATCCCTTCAGTTTGCGGAAATCACGTTTTTAATGTGGATAATTTCGTTTTCCACAATTTCCAGTGTATCCGGGTCCGGCGCAAAGAAACTGCTGTACGAGAAGAACACCACACCAGGGCATCCTTCTTTAAATGAAAGCTCCATCTGACGCGCCATCATATCATCGTTGTCGACCCATTCCTTATTGACCGTTTCATCCTCGGAAAGATTCTGCGGTGCTCCGATCACATAGGCCGCAAGTCCCGGCATCAGATCCACATCAAAACCGTCTGTAATTGTTTTCCACTCCTGAAGAGTCGGCTCAAACGGCTTGATCGGATGCAGGAAGCCCCAGTAGATCTGCGGAATCAGGCAGTCCACCGTTCCCTGTTCCACCCAGTGGCGCGGATCGGCAAACAACAGATTGACACAGTTGTCGAGATTGCCGGCCGGGGAGACTGAGAAGATCAGGTTCGGGTCTGCCTGCTTTACCGTTTCGTAAAGCTCCCGGATCATCCGATCGGTATTCTGAATCCGGAAATCCTGCAGACTCAGAGTTTCATTTTCCTGCTTTGCCAGGGAATATACATACGCATCAAAGTTGTTCTCTGTATTGTACGGATAGAAATAGTCATCGAGGTGGATTCCGTCGATGTCATACTTCTGGATCAGTTCCTGGGCAATGGAGGTGATGAGCTCTCGTACTTCGGGATAGGCCGGATTGAGATAATACCGGTCCCCGTTCTGCCTTACCCGCTCATCATTTGATTCGATCCACTTACGGATCACAAAGTCTTCCGGCAGAGATCCGGCTTCTTCCACTGTGACGGAACGCATTGGATTGATCCAGGCATGAACCTGCATGCCGGCATCCTTTGCCCGCATGGAAAAGATCGCAAACGGATCGTAGGCGATTTCTCCGAGAACTGCGGTGCGCGGATAGATCGCAGAATCATAGAACGCATCCGTAAAGGCAACCGCATGGAGGTAAAGCGTATTGATTCCGAGATCCTGCATGTTCTGTACTGCCGTATCGACAAACACGCGGAATTCCTCTTCGCTCATTCCGCTGCACATACTCCGGTATTCCAGATAGGAAAACCACATCCCGATCGTCTTCTTTTCCGGGCTGGTTTCGGCGGGGCTTTCGACCGCAGCCGGTGAATTTTCGTTTTGTCCGCTACGGCACGCACTGAGGCTGACCCCCAGCAGAATGGAAAGCAGCAGCTTCAGAAGCTTAGCGGGCATGGGTGATGAACTCCGAATGCGGCAGGGTTTCGATCCACTGACAGAACGCCCGCCATTCCGGCAGACGGTTGGTACGGCGGCTGAAATAGATTCTTCGCAGCTGACGATAGTTGGTCGTCATGCGTGCGGTCAGTTTAAAGCCGGCCGGATTGGAATACAGGATCTCCAGATACTTCTGTGCCGCGACATCTTCCAGCGTCGTCGTATCGTTGCCCTGCTTTTTCAGGCTGGAAATATCTTCCTGCAGTTCGTTGTATTCCTTTGCCTTTTCTTTCATGATCGCAATGATGCGGGGATCCACGTATTCGATATAGACCGTATCCAGGTCCATATTCGTGATGCGGTGAATCGGCGACTGGGAGCTGACAAAATCCAGAAAGTGGAAACGCTCTGCCTCAACCCACGCCTTGTTGGTAAACGTCAGGTCCAGCTGCACCACGACGCCGTTGAGCAGGTTCTCCGTATCGTTCGAACCGGAATCCTCCGGCACATCCACCATCGGATACGCTTCCCCTTCCACAGCCTCCTGCAGACCATAGATATTCACGTTTGAAACAACTTCCTGCCACTTCATGATTTCGTTCTTCCTTTCCCCTGCCGCAGAGCGATCGCAAGCACCGCGATATCTGCCGGATTGACGCCGGAGATCCGGGATGCCTGGCCCATTGTGGCAGGTTTATATTTCATCAGTTTCTGCCGTCCTTCGAGAGACAGATGATCGATCTCGTCATAGTTGAATTCCGTTCCCAGCGGAATCTCTTCCATAGCGGCAAGCTTATCCGCTTCCCGTCTGGCCTTGTCGATATAGCCCCGGTACTTGATCTCGATGTCGCAGTTCTGTGCGGTGCGCGCATCGATTTCCTCCCCGAGGATCGCATAGATGTCTGCGGTCGTAATGCCCGGCCGCTTGACCAGGTCATAACCGCTTTCGCCGATATGCGCCGGCTCGGTTCCGCTCTTGCGCAGCAGCTCTGTCAGCTGTTCCTGATCGAGATGAATCCGGACATCTTTGAGATGCTGTTCGGCAGCGGCCATCTTAGCCATCTTATTCAGATACGCTTCATACCGTTCCGCACTAATCAGACCGACTCTGCGTCCTTTTTCGATCAGCCGCTGTTCGGCATTGTCATGACGCAATAGAAGCCGGAACTCTGCACGGGACGTCAGAAGCCGGTATGGCTCCAGCGTTCCCTTGGTTGTCAGATCATCGATCAGTACACCGATGTAGGCCTCATCTCTGCGCAGAATCAGCGGTTCTTTTCCTTCCAGCTTCATCGCCGCATTGATTCCGGCAAGAATGCCCTGACCGGCTGCTTCTTCATATCCGGAAGTACCGTTGATCTGGCCGGCGGTAAAGAGATTCTCGATGAGCTTGTTTTCCAGAGTCGGCTTCATCTGTACCGGGTCAACCGCATCGTATTCGATCGCATAGGCATACTTCCGGATAACACAGTGTTCAAAGCCCGGCAGTGTATGCGTCATCGCTTCCTGTACATCCCGGGGCAGCGATGTGGAAAAACCCTGTACATAGGTCGTATCCATGGACCGGCTTTCCGGCTCCAGAAACAGAAGGTGTCTCGGTTTGTCGGAAAACCGTACGAGCTTGTCTTCAATGGAAGGACAGTAACGCGGGCCGACACCCTTTACCACGCCGGAATACATCGAGGAGCGTTTCAGATTATTGCGAATGATCTCGTGGGTTTCCGGGGTCGTCCAGGTCATGTAGCACTGAACCTGCTGCTCGTATGGAAGGATCTCTGTTGTCGTTTCACTGAACGCCACGAATTCCTTCGTTCCCGGTTCCGGTTCCGTCTTTGAAAAATCAATCGACTTCGTCAGCACCCGCGGCGGGGTTCCCGTCTTCAGCCGGAAGGTGGCAAGACCCGCCTCCCGCAAAGACGCCGAAAGATTCCCGGTCGTCCGCTCCCGATCCGGACCGCCCGGCACCACTTCATCGCTGATCATATTTACGCCGGCCATATACGTACCGGTTGTAAGAATCACGATGTCGGAAGTAATCACCGATCCATCACGCAGCGTAATGCCGGTGACCTTTCCGTTTTTTGTATTCAGCTGTTCCGCGGTTCCCGCCCGAACGGTCAGGTTTTCTTGATGGGTGACGACATCCTGCATCATCTTTCCGTAAGCGATCTTATCCGACTGCACCCGCAGCGCACGTACGCCGGGACCCTTTGCGGTATTCAGCATTTTAAACTGCAGCGCGGTCCGGTCTGCCGTGATCGGCATCTGACCGCCGAGCGCATCAATTTCCCGCACAACAACACCCTTTGCGGGTCCGCCGACGGATGGGTTGCAGGGCATCTTTCCGATATTTTCAATCGAGAGACTCAGCAACATTGTTTTATGACCGAGCCGTGCACTGGCAAGTGCCGCTTCGATTCCCGCATGTCCGCCGCCGACAACAATTACTTCATAATCAGACATGGTTTGCCGCATTCAGAAGGAATTCCTTCTGTTCCTCCGTTTCCTCCGCAAGGATCTCAAAGACCGGCCCTTCGCCCCGAAGTCCGAGCTGTTCTGCCTTCAGGCGGTACCAGGTCATCTTTCCCAGCACATCCCGGATGCGCTGAGAACGGTCATTGGCCTGTGCCGCAAACGGAAATGCGATCCGGACGGTATCTCCGTCCATCTTGAACAGATCGCTGTCACTGTTCCGGATCCGCTCATAGCCTTCTTCCAGCAGTGTGTTCATCTGTCTGCGAATCCGTTTCCGCTCGGAAGGCGTAACGTTTTCCTTTCCGAGTTCCCGCGCAATCAGCGCCAGTACCTGCCGTACTTCATCGAGCATGAAGATCGTATCCGGTTCAAAGTTCTGGCTTTTTGACCAGTTATCAATTCCGATGGTCTCTGCCACCCGAAGGATCCGCACCGTCACGGAAGGATCCTGTCTGTCGAGATAGGTATAGCTTTCCAGCTTTTCATTGATCGAGATTCCGACATCTTCCGGATAGACCGGAGAACTGAAATAGACACAGTCGGAAAGATGAAGACAGTTCATCGTCTCCGGCACATTGCCGTCTCTAGCGGCAAGCTGGATCGCTTCTTTGAGACGCCTCCGGTCCGCATAGCCGTTGCGGGTGCCGTAGCGTTTCCACATCTGGTCCAGCGTGAGTCTGCTGGTGCCTTCAAAATGGGCATAGCCGACAAATCCCTTCTTCCGTTTTGTTTGTCCGTATGCGTAGAAAAACAGGAGATCTCCGTGTTTAAAATCCGAAAACCCGGCCCGTGCGGAAAGCCGCCAGAAATTCACGTCGGAATTTCCGCACAGACGGTGAAATTCAATCATTTCCTGATCGGTCACATACGCAATCGAACTCATGAACGGGTCCTTTCTCAGAAGATGCCGAAGCTGTTTCCTGCCTCATCAATACCCATCCGGAGCGCCGCAGGTTCTTTCGGAAGACCCGGCATGGTCAGGATCGAGCCGGTATAGGCAACGATGAATCCTGCACCGCGCGAGATTGAAAGATCGCGGACATGGAGGGTAAAGTGTTCCGGACGTCCCTTGATGTTTGGGTCATCCGTCAGAGAAAGCGGGGTCTTTGCCATACAGACCGGAACACGATCCCAGCCGTTGGAGATATAGATCTTGATCTTCTCCAGCGCTTCCTCGCTGTATTCCACATCCTCGGTTCCATAGATCGTTTTTGCGATCGCAAGAATCTTGTCCTGGATCGTGTCATTGACATCATAGATCGGCTGATAGCCGCTTGGCTGTTCACAGAGCTCTGCGACATGCGCTGCGAGTTCAGTAGTCCCTTCCCCGCCGCGTGCCCAGCCATCGCTCTCTTCAACCGGATAACCCTTTTCCCGGCACCAGTTCAGAAGCGCTTCCACTTCCTTTGGTGTATCGGCAGAGAACTTGTTGATCGCAACCAGATACGGTACATGGAAGGCCTGAATGCTTTCGATATGTTTCTCGAGGTTCTTTGCGCCTTCCAGCATCGCTTCTGTATTTTCTTTACTGAGATGTTCCGCATCAACGCCGCCATGCATCTTCAAGGCACGTATCGTCGCAACGATAACGACGGCATTGGGCAACAGATTACCAAGACGGCACTTGATATCGAGGAACTTCTCCGCCCCAAGATCTGCACCGAAGCCGGCCTCCGTAACCACATAGTCCGCAAGTTTCAGTGCGGTTCTTGTGGCAATGATGGAGTTGCAGCCATGGGCGATATTGGCAAACGGTCCGCCATGAACCAGAACCGGAGTATGTTCCAGTGTCTGAACCAGATTCGGCTGAATCGCTTCTTTCATAACGACTGCCGCAGCACCGGCAACCCCGAGATCCTTTACGGTAACCGGTTTGTTGTCATAGGTATAGGCAACCACACAGCGTCCGACACGCTCTTCAAAATCCTTCAGGTCTTTCGAAAGACACAGGATCGCCATGACTTCCGTCGCAACGGTGATGACAAAATGATCTTTGCGTTCGACGCCGTTGGTCGCTTTTTCCTGTGCGATTGTGATCGTACGCAGCGTCCTATCATTCATATCAAGACAGCGTTTCCATTCCACGCGCTCCGGATCAATATTCAGCGGATTGCCCTGATAGAGGCTGTTATCGAGTACCGCTGCGATCAGGTTCGTACATGTCGTGATTGCATGCATGTCACCCGTAAAATGCAGGTTGATGGATTCCATCGGAACGACCTGTGCATAGCCGCCTCCGGCTGCGCCGCCCTTTAAGCCAAATACCGGTCCAAGCGACGGTTCTCTCAGACACGCCATTACGTTCTTTCCGATTTTGGAAAGTCCGTCCGCAAGACCGACGGTCGTTGTTGATTTTCCTTCTCCGGCCTTGGTCGGATTGATCGCGGTAACCAGGATCAGTTTCCCGTCTTTGCGGTCTTTGAGTTCGTCGAGGATCTTCAGCGAGATCTTCGCTTTGTCATTCCCGTAGGGAATCAGATATTCCTTATTGATTCCGGCTTTTTCGGCAATGACCGAAATGTCTTCCAGGGTCGCCGCCTGAGCTATCAAGAGATCGTTATTCATAGCTTCCTCCTACATTTTTCTGCGATCCGCAAGCGCATGCGAAAGTGTTATTTCATCTGCGTAATCCAGCATTCCTCCTGCCGGAAGCCCGTGGGCAATCCGGGTAACGAGGAGCTGCGGGTATTCTTTTTTCAGCAGCCGGTCCAGATACATCGCGGTCGTTTCCCCATCCATGGTGGCGCTTGTCGCAAGTATCACTTCATCGGCTTCCTTTGCCCTGTCCGTAAGACGCTCGATATTCAGGTCTTCCGGCAGGATTCCCTTCGAGGGAGAGATCAGTCCGTTGAGCACATGGTAGACCCCGTTGTATTCCGCCGTCTTTTCCATCGCCGCAACATCCTTCGCGGACTGAACGACAAAGATCTGACGATGACTGCGCTGGGGATCTTTACAGACCGAACAGACTTCTCCGTCCGTCAGATTTCCGCATACCGTGCACCGCCGCAGTGTTGTTTTGACATTCATCAGCGCGCTGGCAAAGCGCTCTGTTTCTTCTGCGGGCTGTTCCGCAATCATCAATGCATATCGTTCCGCGGTCTTCTCACCGACACCCGGCAGGGTGCGGAACGCTTCGATCAGAGCCCGCAGACTTGGGGGATACATGCATTACATCCCCGGGATCGAAACACCCTGTGTGACCGAACCCATTTTTTCTTCCCGGTCGACCCGGGCCTGATCAACTGCGTTGTTCATCGCAATCAGGATCATATCCTGCAGCTCTTCCCTGTTTTCCTTATCCAGCAGTTCTTCGTTGATGTTTACTTCCAGAATTTCATATTTGCCGTTGATCTTTACACTGACACCCTGAGAGCCTCCGCTTTTTCCTTCATACTCTGTCGCATCGAGCTGTTCCTCGAGCTCCTTCAGCTTCCGCTGCATCTGCTGTGCCTGTTCCATCAGCCGCTTCATATCCATATTCTTCTATTCTCCTCCGTCGATTACTTCGACTATATCTTCTCCAAACAGATCCATGACAGACTGTTCGGTATGATCCTCATGCGGTGCTTCTTCCTGCGGTTTTGTCCAGCGTTTGACGGCCAGCTTTTCCGGCAGGCTCTTTTCTTTCAGCCGGATGCGGAACTGTGCCACCGCATCGTCATAGCGTCTGATGCCAATGACATACGGCATGGCATCGATTCCTTCCGCTTTTAATGTTTCATACAGCTGGCGGTTGAACGCTTCCTCCATCGCCATATGCATCACCGCATCGCCTGCGGTAAACAGCAGGACATCTTTTCCCGCCGCCTTCAGACTCATCTGCCGTAAAGACGCAGAGTAACGATCCATTGCGGGAGAAGCTTCCAGCCGCTGCAGGACCGCTTCCGCATCGGCTTTCGATGCCTTGTCACACTGTACCAGAAGCCGCAGGACATCTTCTTCCTCCAGCTCGGTCCATTCCGGTTCGTCCGGTTTTTCCTTCTGTTTCACAGGTGCTTCTTCCACAGCGTCCGACTGAACAGGCCGGGGTTCATCGACCGGCTCTGCGGTTTCCAAAGCGGGTTCTTTTATTTCCGGTTTTTCCGGTTTCCGTTTTGCCGGTTCCGGTCTGTTCTTTGGTGCCGGCTTTGCCGAAAGGACTTCGCTCTCTCCCTGTGCGTTTTTCGTGATCAGTTCCAGACAGGCGATCTCAAATACGGAAGAAACCGACTGCGCATTGCGGAAACGCTCCTGCGCTTTCATCAAAACCTCGATATCTTCGAGCAATACGGAAGCAGGCTGTGCCGCAATCGTCAGCGCATGTTCTTCCGACAGTGCCCGCAGCAGGGTTCCGTTTCGGGTGTACTGATAGATCAGTCCGTCCTTGAGGGCGGTGATCAGATCTTCACAAAGCCTGCGGATATCAACACCGTGCTTCTCACAGCTTTCCGTCCGCTTCAATACACCTTCAAGGTTTCCCGTAAAGATATCTTCCAGCAATGCAATCTTTTCGCCGGAAGAAGCCAGTCCGAAAATGGAATCGATCGTCTCTTCCGTAATCGTTCCGGCCCCGTAGGCTCTGGCCTGTTCCAGAATGGAAAGCGAATCGCGCATTCCTCCGTCTGCCAGTTCTGCAATCTTCAGTGCCGCTTCCGCTTCCAGCGTAAAGCCTTCCTGTCCGGCAATGGACAGGAGATGGGCCTGGATCTTCGGGGCATCGACTTTGGAAAAATCAAAACGCTGGCAGCGGGAAATGATCGTCTTCAGCAGTTTCTGCGGATCCGTCGTTGCCAGGATAAAAATGACATGTTCGGGCGGTTCTTCCAGCGTCTTCAGCAGTGCACTTGCGGCACTGGACGAAAGCTGGTGAACCTCGTCAATGATATAAATCTTATGTTTTCCCATCATCGGGGAAAGCCGGGCCCGTTCAATCAGATCCCGGATGTCTTCGACATGGGTTTCATTCGCCGCATTGATCTCAATGATATCCGGATGGGTGCCTTCGATCGCAGCTTTACAGTTATCGCATTCATTGCAGGGCGCTTTTTCCGGGTGTTCACAATTGACCGCCCGGGCAAGCAGTCTGGCCATGGAAGTCTTACCGGTTCCTCTCGGTCCGCAGAAAAGATAGGCGTGTCCTACCTTGTTTTCTGCCACCGCATTGCGAACGGCTCTTACGACATATTCCTGACCGACCAGTTCATCAAATGACTGGGACCGGTACTTCTGATATAACGCAATACTGCTCATAGTTTTTCCTTTACCGGTTCATTATATATTAAATAGCTCCGGCTTCCGTCTATTTTCTCCGGAAACCGAAAAAACCGGATACCTGCAGGAGTACCCGAAATTATAATGTGACGAATACAATATGGATTGTTGCCCCGGTTTTACGCTTAATTTTGGTTATGTTTTGTGCCAATTTGTAAGATTCTGTCCAAAAACGCCCGTATAATCTAACGCTGCTTTCGAATGATCACCACCGGTTCATAAAAGTAAAACAAGGCTTCCCGACTGCCTGTAATGGCAGTGCAGAAGCCTGATTTTCCTTTTAATTCCTGTCGTTATTTCTCATCTTTGCAAATACATCACCAATATCTCCGTCAATGCATATACTCCTGTTTGCAATTTCACCCGGACAGAATGCCTCGCCATAATTGATACAGGCATATACTGCCTTTTCATTTGCCAGCGTCATTTGCCAGAACGGATACTTCACAATGACAGGTGTATTGGCTCCCACGCCAAGCTCCAGATAAAGCACGTGATGGTTCTTAGTCTTAAGCAGGAAGTCCGCATATGCCGCAGACGCTCTGTGCCAACCTTCATCCTCGACAAAGGAATCATCCGCACGAAGATTCATCGTAACATCTGAGCCATCATCCGGACATTTCGGAATGAGCGATACCGGAATTTTCATTTTCAGTTCACCCCTTTCAGGAACCTGAAACACCCCGTTGCCGTCCCTTATGAACCCCTGTGCCTCCATTGCTTTCATTACCCATTCTTCATTATCATAGGTTTTCTGCAGGGATGAATTGACGCTCTGGAAAAGTCCATAGTCTCCCTGCGTATAGAACAGACGCTTTTTATCGAAACCGGCTCTTTGAAACTGATGATCTACATTCGTTGTAATAACAAAATAATCCTTATCTTTCACAAGTGCGAGCAGTTGCTTATAGACAGGCTTCGGCGCATCAATATATCGGTTGAAAAAGATATGTCTTGCCCACCACGCCCAGCGTGTTTCTTCATCGGGGAAGGGATAGAAACCACCGGAATACATATCCCGGATGCCGTACTTCTCTGCAAAGTCAAAGAAATACCTTTCAAATCGCTCTCCGCTGTAGGTCAGTCCGGCGGAAGTGGAAAGTCCGGCACCCGCTCCGATCACAACAGAATCTGCCGTTTCGATCTCTTTCTTTAATCCAAAGATTCGTTCCTCCTCAGAACCTGTTCCGTATGACATGTTTCTGCTGAAATATCGCACCGCACTGAGCCCCTTCTCAATGCTCTGCTGATAGCCGTTCGGCATTTCATCATATAAGTTCTTCATAGTATTTTCTGTCTTCGTCCTTAAAAACATTAAAGATCACCCTTTCCATACTGCCCGGATGCTGTAAGAGCCAGCTGTCCACGGTGCGGATAGCGATTTGAGCTGCCCGCCTGTTCGGAAAATGAAATACACCTGTAGAAATACAGCAGAACGCTACGCTTTTCAAATCCTTATCAAGGCACATATCCAGGGTGTTTCGATAGCAGTCCGCCAGATCCTTCTCAAGTTCCGGGGTTAGCTCATATTGCACAATCGGGCCTGCGATATGAATAATTTTTCCTGCCGGAAGATTGTAGGCATCCGTCAGGATCGGAACCGCAGTCGACTGCTCGTAATCACTGCCGTATCTTTCTCGCAGCTGATTCATCTGTCTGCTGCATTCTGCTCGAAGCTGGACTCCGGCAAAGGTGTGAATGCAGTTGTCAATGCAAGTGTGCATCGGAACAAATCAGCCCAGCATTTGAGAATTTGCCGCATTGACGATAACATCCACCGCAAGCCTCGTGAGATCACCCTGCCAAACAGACAGACCATCGCGGATTTCCGGGATGTCTGATAAATGCACGATACCTTTTTCTTCCGCTCTGCCTCTCAGATACTTATCCTGAACAGCGAG
>JAEEPV010000287.1 GCA_016284975.1 Solobacterium sp. | reverse complement strand
ATCTGCCGGTTGTACGAATCTCTGCCGGTGAATCTGGAGTAGAGCACAACGAAAACTAATATGGCAGCCATAATAATCACGTTGACAATGATGACGAACGTTTTTTTCATGCTCCGGTCTCCCTTAAAAAGCAGGTTGTTCATGATTTACCTGTTTTATAAGACATTTTCTTATAGTTCAATTATACAAAAAGCACCGGATTTCCGGTGCCTTACTATATAAAACATTTATTCTTGATCATTCCAGATTATCAAAAGGTGTTCCGATGCCATATCGTAATACAGTTCTGCTTTATCTGTACATTTCTTTACAAATACAATATCTTTTAACATTTCAAAATCAGAAGAATACCGGGAAAGCTCGTTTTCCCCCTCTTTCAGAAGTTCGGGATTGAAATGAAGTGTGCTGTTTCCTTCAAAGACCGCAGAATAGAGAATGCCCGCTTCTACAAGATCCTGGAAAAAATGACTTCCATAGCTGAGTTCCGGCATATAGCCGGCCCGTTTTTCAGATACTTCAATGATTCCGTCAAACTCACTGATTTCTCCAAAGTCTGTCGGTACACCAAGTTCCGGGGAAGAAGTGCCGATACGACCGGGGACAATGAGAATCATATGAAGACCCTGCTCCCGGAGTTTCCAGTTGACAGCGGAAAGTACAGACTTCACCCGGTATTTATCGTTATAACGCATATTGTAGTAGGCTACGGCATCCACATAGACGATCACATCGACTTTGAAATGCCGCGAGAATCCCATCGATACCCCGATTGTTTCAATCAGCGCCTGACTCCATTCGCTTTCGTCCGGAACAGTAACCGAACCCCCTTCCTTTGTCATCTGCAGAGGGCGGCACTGCAGAAGATCAATGACATATTCGTCATCCTTTGAGATATTGACTGTATACTCGATATCCACTGGATAATCGTATTCTTCCTGAAGGAGATTCAGGATATCCTTCATGTCACTCATCAGCGCCTTGTTTTTCACAAGTCCTTCGCAGGAGGTAAAAAGGACTCTCCGGTTCATTCCATGTTCGCGGTAAAAGGATTCCGCATCCCAGTCATGGGAGAACAGCAGATTTGAGAGATAACGTGGAATCCTGTCATAGATCTCTTCACAGGGAACACTTTCAACGACCGCTTCCGTATTTCGGATGATATCGATCGTACGCTGAGAATACTGGTTTTTTTCTGCAGACGTCGACATCATGACACGCTCGGGGCGATCAAGCACGGCAATCCTCGGATAGGAATCCGTCCTGCGATCCACTGCCGCAGTTCCAAGTCCTGCCACCAGCCGCAGCATACCGGAAACCGGATGATTTCCTCCCAGACGGTAAGGACTGATCGAATAACCGACTCCCGCGGCACAGGGCATGAAGAAATCCTCATACCTTGAGCCCGATACCCTCTGTATGAGAAGCGCCATCTGTTCATCCAGCTGATCCAGTCCTCTGCGCTTGCGGTAATCGAGTGCAGAAATCCCCACAGTACTTGCATATACGGTACGTACTGCCTGTTCAAATTCCTGCAGGTTTTCATACGGATCTCCGGAATTCGAACAGAATACAGATTCATATTTCCCGGCAAATGCGTTGCCGAACCCGTCTTCCAGAATTGAACTTGAGCGGACGATAATCGGATCATCGCCATAGTATTCCAGAAGTTTTCGGAATGCCATCTCCATCCCGGGAGTGAAGGACCCCTGCATGATTCTCTCCGCAAAGGCCCCTGCAAGTGCAAAATATCCTTCCCCTTCCTTCTGCTTGATTTTGAGATCCCAGAAACCGTTATCAACGATATAGGTATAAAACACATCCGAACCGATATAGAAAGAATCATGCGGTTCAATCCGCTCAAAGATATCCGGCCGTGCGTTTTCGGTGATCTTTCTTGACAGCAGCATCCCGCATGCTTTTCCGCCGATCATTCCGGTTCCGATCATCCGGGAATGAATTTCAAAATAATCTTCTGCCCGAAAATTCTGTTTGATGAGCTCCCGCATTTTCGGATCCCGGGTAAGCATGATATCGCAGATCCTCGCACACTCTTCGCTTACATCCAGACCGTTCTCAAAACGGATCTTTGTACGTTCAAAAAAGCGTTCCCAGCTGTCCATATTCTGGTTTGCCGGTTCATTGGACACAAGGTTCACCTGTTTATAGTAACGGCTTACCTCCACGCCTTCTGAAAGCGCCCGAAATTCTCCGGTCGTATGCGAATAGTAATGAGGATGGAACATCGTCGGCGAACTCCTCTTCCAGACTTTGACCGGCCGCACATATAGTTCCTCCGCATTCCCTTTTCCCCGATACGGGAACACATCCAGAAACAGCTGTGTTGTATTCTGTATTTT
>JAEEPV010000286.1 GCA_016284975.1 Solobacterium sp. | reverse complement strand
GGCTCTGAATCTTGCGGCCGGTATGGCGATCGTACTGGAAGGAGATAAGGAAGAACTGTTTTCCAGCAATTATGCATGCCGGATCTGCGGATTTTCCGTACCGAAGCTGGAGCCGCGTCTGTTTTCGTTTAACGCACCGCTTGGCGCATGTGATACCTGCAAGGGTCTTGGATTTACGGAAGAAGTGGATATCAATCTTCTGATTCCGGATAAAGAGCTTTCAATCCGGGAAGGTGCGATCCGGTTCTACAAGAATATCGTGGATACGGAAAACATTGAGTGGCAGACGTTCGAGACTCTGATGAGGGCTTATAAGATCAGTCTGGATGTCCCGGTCAAAAAACTGACAAAAAAACAGATGGACATTATTCTGCACGGTTCTGACAAACCGATCTCCTACAAGATCACAAGTTCCGGCGGCAACACGTATATGCGCAACGATTATATCGAAGGTGTTAAGGATATGATCGAGCGCCGGTATGTGGAGACAACCTCGGCAATGTCCAAGGACTGGTATCATTCCTTCATGGTGGAGAGCACCTGTCCTTCCTGCGGCGGGAAACGCCTGAATGAACAGGCTCTTTCCGTGCGAATTGCGGACCGCAATATCATCGAGTTTACGGAACAGTCGGTCACTGCGGCACTGGAATGGCTGAAAACAGCTGAACTGAGTGAAACACAGGCAAAGATCGCGGAAATGGTCATTCGGGAAATCGACAGCCGTCTGCGATTCCTGAAGGATGTCGGTCTGGACTATCTGACGCTGGATCGGCTTGCCGGCACCCTGTCCGGCGGAGAGGCACAGCGGATCCGTCTGGCAACCCAGATCGGATCGAAACTCTCCGGTGTACTGTATGTACTGGATGAGCCCAGTATCGGTCTGCACCAGCGAGACAATGCCAAACTGATCGACACGCTGAAAAATATGCGCGATCTCGGCAACTCGCTGATCGTTGTAGAACATGATGAAGAGACGATGCTGAATGCAGACTGGATCGTGGATATCGGCCCGGGAGCGGGCATTCACGGCGGTGAAGTGATTTTTAACGGAACACCGGAAGATATTCTGAAATCTCCGGATTCGATCACCGGCAAATATCTGTCCGGAAGGATGAAAATCGATATTCCGGAAAAACGGCGAAAGGGCACCGGCAAATATGCGGAACTGATCGGTGCGAGTGAGCATAACCTGAAACATATCAACGTGAAGTTTCCGCTTGGGAAACTGATCCTGGTGACCGGTGTTTCCGGCAGCGGCAAATCCACACTTGTAAATGAATGTTTCATGAAAGCGGTTCAGCAGAATCTGGGTTATACCCGCATATATCCGGGAAAGTACGAGAAGGTCAAGGGACTGGAACATATCGACAAGCTGGTTCAGATCGATCAGAATCCGATCGGACGGACCCCTCGTTCCAATCCGGCAACTTATACCGGTGTGTTTGATGATATTCGAACGGTATTTGCCAACAGCCCCGAGGCAAGACTGCGCGGTTATGATAAAGGCCGCTTCTCCTTTAATGTAAAGGGCGGACGGTGTGAAGCCTGTATGGGAGACGGTGTTAAGGTCATATCCATGAACTTCCTGCCGGATGTATATGTGCCTTGTGAAGTGTGCCATGGAAAGCGGTACAACGAAGAAACTCTGCAGTGCACCTTCAAGGGAAAGAACATTTTTGATGTGCTTGAGATGACGGTTGAAGAAGCGCTTGAGCTGTTTGCAAATCAGCCGAAGATCCGAAACAAGCTTCAGACGCTGTGTGATGTTGGCCTTGGTTATCTGAAACTGGGGCAGTCTTCCACAACGCTCTCCGGCGGTGAGGCACAGCGTGTCAAACTCGCGTCAGAACTGCAGAAGCGGGCAACCGGAAAGACCGTCTATATTCTGGATGAACCGACAACCGGTCTGCATACCGATGATGTCAAACGGCTGATTTCTGTTCTTGATGCGATCGTAGAGACCGGCAATACCGTGATTGTCATCGAGCACAATCTCGATGTCATCAAATGTGCTGACTGGATCATTGATCTTGGTCCGGAAGGAGGAGACAATGGCGGTACGATTATTGCCCAGGGAACGCCGGAAGAAGTAGCGGATAATCCTGCCTCATGGACGGGGCAGTATCTGAAAAAGGTTCTGGTGCGTAAGGCATCGAAGGAGAAGCATAGCAAATGATTGTGACTTATGCGGCGATAGGAATCTGTATCCTTCTGTTTATTCTGAT
>JAEEPV010000285.1 GCA_016284975.1 Solobacterium sp. | reverse complement strand
CTCCGTGATGGAAGTGCTTAAGACAAACGGTATCTACACGCATCTTGTGACGGATCACTCTCACTACTGGGAAGACGGTGGCTGCACGTACCACAACCGCTATGACACCTGGGAAGGATTTCGCGGGCAGGAAGGTGACCGGTATGTGCCGCATGACATCGATGTGACAGTACCGGATGGACATCCGTTAAATAAAAACGGAATCTCCGTTACCCAGCATTACTGCAATCGCACCAGACAGACGGTTCAGGAGGAAATGCCGAGTGTAAAAACCTTCGCGGCGGGGCTCGAGTTCCTGGAAAACCATGCGCAGAAGGATAACTGGTTTGTACAGATCGAGGCATTTGATCCGCATGAGCCGTTCTATGTACCGCAGAAGTTCCGTGCAATGTACGGACTGCCGGAAAATGAAACTCTGTACTGGCCGCGTTACGGCAATGTTCCGGAAGATCGCGACTATCACGATGATCTGGAACTTTGTCACAAGGAATATGCGGCACTGATCTCCATGTGTGATGAAAGTCTCGGCAGGGTGCTCGATTTCATGGATGAACATGACATGTGGAAAGACACTGCACTTATCGTGAACACCGATCATGGATTCCTGCTTGGTGAACATGAATATCTCGGCAAGAACTTCCCGCCGTGCTATGACGAACTGGTTCATACACCGTTCTTCCTGCATGTGCCCGGCACTACGGAAGGCGGACGGTGCGATGCGCTTTGTTCTACCGTGGACATTGCGCCGACACTGCTCGATGTCTTCGGCTGCGATAAGGAACCGATGGGGGAACTGGACGGAAAATCCATTCTTCCGGTCCTCAAGGGAGAAGAGACACCGAAAGATCATGTTCTCTTCGGACTCCATGGACATTACACCTGCTGGACAGACGGCAGAATAGTGTATATGAAAAATGCGGTCAATGACACGCAGGTGTATGAATACACGATGATGCCGACCAATATCCGCGGATACTTCTCAACCGAGCAGCTGAAACATGCGGAACTTGTAAATGGCGGACGTGTCACAAACGGCCTTCCGTGCATGAAAATGCCGATGAACAACTATTATCTGCAGTTAAACGCGGAAGATCATCTTTATGATCTGTCCGCTGATCCTGAGGAAACGAATGATCTGATCGGAACTGCTGATGTCACAGAACTGAACCGGAAACTTCATGATGCGATTGTGGACGCAGATGCACCGGAAGAAGAGTTCAAACGGCTTGGTATCTGAATCTGAATACAGGCGCATGCATGTTCTATGCGCCTGTTTCCACAGTGAGTGTGAAATATGAGCGAATCAAAGAAAAACATCAGTCTTGTAAAACTGTTCTTTACCATGATGACGATCTCCGCCTTTACCTTCGGCGGAGGTTTCGTGATCATCGGTATGATGCGCAAGAAGTTCTGTGAGGAACTTCACTGGGTCACTGATGATGAAGTACTGGATATGACTGCCATCGCCCAGTCCGCACCGGGCGCCCTGGCGGTTAACAGCGCCATCATCTTCGGCTACCGCATGGCAGGTTTAAAAGGAGCACTGATCTCCGTATTGGGAACGGTCATTCCACCCATCGTCATCATCAGTATCATCTGTATGATCTATGATGCGTTTGCGTCCAATGTCATTGTCCAGACGGCATTACAGGTCATGCGGGCAGGTGTTGCGGCGATCATCTGTGATGTGGTAATTGACCTTGCAAAGAATGTCATCGATTCAAAGAATACGCTGAATATCATTCTCATGGTCGCTGCCTTTATTGCCTCCTGGTTCTTCAAGGTCAGTGCGATAACGATCATTTTGATCTTCATCGCCCTTGGACTTGCGATGTCCCTCGTGAACCGGACAAAGGAGGAGAACGCATGATCCTTCTGATTGAACTGTTTCTGGTCTATTTCCAGATCGGATTATTCGCCTTTGGGGGCGGATATGCGGCGATGCCGTTAATACAGAATCTTGTCGTGGAAGGCAAAGGCTGGCTGACAATGGCAGAGTATGCCGATCTTACAACGATCGCGGAGATGACTCCGGGACCGATCATCATCAACAGTGCGACGTTTGTCGGACAGAAGATGGCAGGTCTTCCCGGTGCGCTCATCTGCACACTCGGGGCAGTGACACCGAGTCTCATCATTGTGCTCACACTGGCGTACTTCTACACAAAGTACCGCAACCTTGGTGTTGTAAAGAATGTGCTTGGAGAGCTGCGGCCTGCGGTTGTCGCAATGATTGCGGGGGCAGGACTTACCATCCTGTTAATGGCATTCTTCGGGACATCGGTATTAAGTGAGATTCCTTCCGCTTCCATCCGGTGGATTGAAGTATTCCTCTTTGTCGGATCACTGATCCTGATACGCAAATATAAAGCCGGCCCGATCATGATCATCTTCGGGACGGCGGTTGTAGGAACGCTGTTATATCTGGTGTTCTGTCTATGATTAATGTTATAAAAGTTACCAAGTAAGAACACAATTTGTGCATTTTTACCATCATAATTCAAATCTGAACGGAAAGGAGAAGAACATGCCATTCAGAGACGATTTTCTTTGGGGCGGCGCAACCGCCGCAAACCAGTATGAAGGTGCGTGGGATACCGATGGAAAAGGAGCGTCTGTACCAGATCACTGCACCAACGGATCGCACAAGACCCCGAAACGGGTGACACCGGAATTTGAGGAGGGAACCCTCTATCCTTCCAGAGAGGCGACCGATTTCTATCACCATTACATGGAGGACATTGCATTGGCTGCGGAAATGGGATTCCGCGTCTTCCGCATGTCCATCAACTGGACAAGAATCTTTCCGACCGGCATGGAGGAAGAGCCGAATGAAGCGGGTCTTGCCTTCTATGACAAGGTGTTTGACGAGCTGAAGAAATACAATATTGAACCGCTTGTCACGATCTCGCATTATGAGCTTCCGTATGCACTGGTGGAGAAATACAACGGCTGGTATGGCAGAGAAGTGATTGACTGCTATGTCCGCTACTGCAAAGCGATCTTTGAACGCTATCAGAATAAAGTGAAATACTGGCTGACCTTCAATGAGATTAACGCCGGAACAACGCCGATGGGAACAGTGCTGTCTCTGGGAACGATCAAAGGGTTCAGCGGTCCGATTAATACAGTGCCGGATGAACCGCAGGTGCGGTTTCAGGCGCTGCATCATCAGTTTGTTGCCAGTGCGCTCGCAATCCGATACGCACATGATAATTATCCGCAGTTCAGAATGGGAAACATGTCCATCTTTGCGACAAAGTATCCGTATACCTGCAATCCGGCGGATGTACTGGAATGCCAGAAGCAGATGCGGATCATGAACTGGTTCTGTTCTGATGTGCAGGCAAGAGGATACTATCCTTCCTACATCAACCGTTTCTTTGAAGAAAAGGGCATCACGATTCAGAAAGAACCTGGTGATGAGGAGATCCTGAAACAGGGAACGATCGACTTCTATACCTTCAGTTACTACATGAGCTCCTGTGAAAGTGTGGATCCGGAGGTGCTCGGAAAAGCAGGCGGAAACCTGATCGGCGGTGTTGCGAATCCATACCTCAAGGCCAGTGACTGGGGATGGCAGATCGACCCGGAAGGACTGCGGTATTCCCTGAACGAGATCTGGGACCGGTATCAGCTGCCGATGATGGTTGTCGAAAACGGTCTTGGCGCCTACGACAAGCTGGAGGCAGATGGTACCGTACATGACAGTTACCGCATCGATTATCTGAAGAAGCATATCGAACAGATGAAAGAGGCGGTAAAAGACGGTGTTGACCTGATGGGCTATACCCCATGGGGTTGGATCGATGTCGTATCCGCATCGACCGGTGAAATGGCAAAACGTTATGGCTTTGTCTATGTCGACAAATATGATGACGGCACCGGAGATCTTTCCAGAAGAAGAAAAGACAGCTTCTTCTGGTATCAGAAGGTGATCAGATCCAACGGTGAAGAACTGTAAGACAGGAGGAAGAGAATATGGGAATCTTTGATAAGTTATTCAAGAAAGAAGAAATCAAGCTGCCGCAGGTCGAAGCCAGTGATGATGCGATCGTCGCAGTCGCAGACGGAGATATGATCGATGTGACAACGGTATCGGATCCGGTGTTCGCGGAAAAGATGATGGGGGAAAGCACGGCGTTCAAATTTGACAAAGACAAGGTTGTACTGTGTGCTCCGGCAAATGGAACATTGACTGTCTTATTCCCGACCGGCCATGCGTTTGGCATTACCAGAACGGACGGAGTGAAACTTCTGGTGCATTGCGGAGTCAACACGGTGGAAGCCAAGGGAGATGGCTTCCGCCTGTTGAATAAAAAACAGGGAGACACTGTCAATGCGGGTGATCCAATCGTAGAAGTAGATCTCAGGAAGCTGTCTGCCAACTATGATATGAGCACAATGCTAATCATCACGAATCCAAACGGAAAGAAATTCCATTTCCTGGATCCGCAGCCGGTAACACGCGGTCAGAGTGTCATTCATTGATAGATTTATTAATTATAATAATCAAGATTGAGGGTGGATCGATGTTCATCCTCATTTTCATTTGGTATATATGCTGGTGTCCTTGGGGCAAATTGCCCCAGAGATTAAACGATCGGTGGACGTGTTGTTGAAGTAGATAGGACCAAATTATTGAAAAAACCATCAATTCAGTTATTATAAAGGCGTAGAAAGCGACAGTACCGATGACGGTTACCCGCTTGCTAATCTGTTAAAAATAACCGATCAACTTTGCGGGCTGAGGCGGTTATTTTTTTCTGCTCTCAAGAGCTATACCCAGACTGACTGCCGAGACAACCAGACTGAGAATACTAACACAGAGACTAACAGTTTCCATGAAAGTACCTCCCTTCATGTATCACACATAGCCCCGGTAAACCACACGTGGTAAATCAGAGAATGCTGATAGCAAGAAGGTAACCGCCACCGTAATAGTGCTGCCGCAAAAAGATTATACAAGAAAAGGGCTTATCATTAATGCCTGTGTTTTTTTGTCGAGTGAAAATACTATGAAATATGATATTTTAGACCATTTTCTCAGTTGCAACTATTTAACTAAACTTCAGCTTATCGTCAAAACTGTCATCGTTAAATGATAATGTCCCATGAATCATTGTTTTTTTCTGTTATTCTTCTGCGAAGATAATGGTTGTTTTGATTTGTTTCCTTCTGGATTTATCTATTTCAATCCACTCATCTAATGTCATAGGCTGATAGTCGCTGAACATGCAAAAACAAT
>JAEEPV010000284.1 GCA_016284975.1 Solobacterium sp. | reverse complement strand
TCTGGAAGCTTGGATCTTCTGTGGTTGTGGAGTATCTCATCAATAAATAAAACAGAACTCCTGTGATCTGGTCTTCTTTCAAACCATCTGTGAGTTCTGTTTTTGTATTCAGTTCGTTTGTTCTGTCTGTGTTTTTTCCTTATTCCGTCGGTAGATGATCGCCATACCTTTACCGGCAAGATCCGGCTCATAGATATCGATGAGTTTGGTTTCATCCGCAATTACCCTTCCAAGACCTCCGGTCGCAACAACCAGAGCCCCCTCATCTTTCAGTTCTTTTTTCATGCGGGCGATAATGTATTCCACTAAACCGATATATCCGTATACTACCCCGGCCTGCATGCCTGCGATCGTATTCTTTACCAGTATACTTTCCGGTTTTCGAATCTCAATTTCCGGAAGTTTCGCAGTCTGTGAGGTCAGGGCTGTCGCCCCTGTCTCCAGACCCGGCGCAATAACGGTGTACTGGAATACGCCGTCATCTGATACGTAATCAAATGTAGTTGCAGTACCGAAATCTACAATGATACAGGATCTGTGATACGTATAAAACGCAGCTGCGCAGTCTACGATCCGGTCTGCCCCAACTTCCTTCGGATTATCCGTACGGATCGAAATACCGGTTCGGATACCCGGACCGATAATAATTGGTTCCTTCTGCAGATACTTCACAATACTGGAAGTAAGAGAATACATGATCTTTGGTACGACTGAGGAAATAATTACATCTTCAATATTCTCTTTCGACAGATTGTTGGCTTCCAGAAACTCCCGGATGCACAGTCCGAACTCATCACTGGTTCTTGGTGTCTTCGTCGTCAGTCGGAAACCGGGAATCTCTTTGTCTTCTTCCGAGACAAGGTTCATTTTGATATGCGTATTTCCGACGTCGATTGTCAGCAGGTACATGATTTCTCCCTTCTCGAAACCGTCTTCAGAATCCGGCACGCGGTATCATATTTCGATAACAGTCCCAGTTCTTCCATTTCTCTCTTCGAAATAATTGTCACGATATTGGTATCCCCGCCAAAGCCGGCTCCTTGCTGGCGCAGACTGTTGGCAATGATATAGTCACAGTTCTTGGAATCCAGTTTTCTCAGCGAATTCTCCACCAGATTTTCAGTTTCCATGGAGAAGCCGACAAGGATCTGGCCGGAACGCTTATTCTGACCGAGCGTCTTCAGAATATCGGTCGTACGTTCCAGTTCCAGCTGCATTCCGCCTTCCGTTTTATGGATCTTTTCTTCCGCGATAGTTACCGGCGTATAGTCTGCCACAGCTGCCGAAAGAATCATAATATCCATTTCCTGCTGCAGCGGCAGTACCGCTTCTGCCATTTCCCTGGCCGAAACAACCGGAATCATGTGTACGCCCCGGACTGGAGAAAGTGAGGTCTTTCCGCTCACAAGTATTACATCCGCTCCGGCATTGCGGGCTGCTGTCGCAAGCGCATAGCCCATCTTGCCGGAGGAGTGATTTGTGATAAAACGCACCGGATCGATTGCCTCGCAGGTCGGGCCGGCAGTGATCAGCACCTTTTTCCCCGCAAGATATTTTTCTTTTTGGAGAACTTCTTTGATTGCGTCTTCTATTTCCGCCGGTTCAGGCATCCGTCCCTTACCGGTGGTTCCGCAGGCAAGATATCCTTCTCCGCTTTCAAGAATATGCATGCCATAATCACGGCATTTCTGAATGTTGTCCTGCGTTACCGGATTCTCCAGCATATGCGTGTTCATAGCCGGTACGATCAGCTTGTCACAGGTGCACGCAAGAAAGGTTGATGTCAGCATGTCATCGGCGATTCCGTTGGCGACTTTCGCAATGATGTTTGCGGTAGCCGGAGCAATGACAAATACATCTGCCAGCTCGGCCAGTGAGATATGGTGAACCTCCGGGGTATAGCTGATGTCAAAGATATCCGTAATGACCTTATTGCCGGAAAGCGTCTGCAGGACCAGAGGTGTCACAAACTGTTCTGCCTCTTTGGTCATCAGCACATGGACGTTATAGCCCTGTTTCTTCAGGGAAGAAACCAGTATGCAGATCTTATAGGCAGCAATGCCTCCGCTGATGCCAATGATGACGTTAGGCTTCTCGCTCATAGAATCCCATCCTTTCAAGGGTCGGCTTCAGTGCCCGCACCAGAGCCGGAATCACAATGGATGCCAGGATGATTTCAAGAATACCGTTTGAAGTCAGTACCGTCAGAATAACCGCACCGACTCCGATTCCTGCCGCGTTTGCGTACTGCTGTCCAAAGAACAGCCAGATCGATCCCATGACAAACAGTGTATGGATCAGCGTGTTCGCACCCGCCGATACTGCAGAAGCAGTCACGCGGGAACGGTTCATACGGCGCAGCGCAAGATAAATATAGAATGACAGTACGCCCAGCGTCATACGGGGAACAAAGGCGATGAACAGGCTGGCAAAATTGCCATGCACTCCGCCTACCGTTATGAACGGGCTGAAGCAGAAACTGGTGATATTCGGTGCAAAGGTTGCCTTAAGCATACTGGTCAGACCGAAGACAAATCCCATCAGCATGCCATATGCCGGGCCGAGAATGATACCGGCAAGAATGACCGGCAGATGCATGGTTGTAATATTGATGGCACCGACAGGGATATAACCAATCGGTGTTACTGCCATGAGAATCTCAATGGCGACAAAAAAAGCCGCAAGTGTCAGCTTCTGTAAACGAATCTTCTTTCTGTTCATACTCTTTACCTCCTGCCGCTCTCAATGGATGCAGCGAAAACAGAAACAACTGGAAGACGAATTTCTATGAGAATCCATGCAGTGTCACAGTTCTCTTCGTCATTTTTACTATAGTGATTTCTTGTCTTGTTTACAAGAGTCCTGCGGATTGTGATCCGTCTTCCAGTCAAAAAACCGGCCATACAGCCGGTTTCTCCATTAATCCTTTACCGTAAAATCAATATCACTCATGTTCTCTTTCAGAACGGATGCAGAATGATCCAGTGCATCACGTTCCTCTTCACTCATGGAAATCGGCACAAGATCTTCAATACCATTGCGGCCGACAATTGCCGGTACGGATAAGGAACAGCCGTTGATGCCATATTCCCCATGGAGAACGACTGAAACCGGCAGTACCGACTTTTCATCTTTGACAACCGCACGGCAGATGCGGACAACAGACATTCCGATACCATAATAGGTCGCATTCTTCTTTGCAATGATCTCATATGCACTGTTTTTGACATCATTACTGATCTCATTCATCGCTGCGACCAGGTCAATATCCCCCATGCCGCGGAGTGCGAAGAAGTCCGGAAGCGGAACACCGGAAACATTGGCATTACTCCAGCAGACAATCTCACTGTCGCCATGCTCACCGACAATATAGGCATGAATGCTGCGGCTGTCGACATCAAGCTTGGTAGCGAGCAGCGTGCGAAGACGGGATGTATCCAGTACTGTACCGGAACCAAATACCCGCTTTTCGCCCATGCCGCTGGTCTTTGCGGCGTAGTATGTCAGAATATCAACCGGGTTGGCAACCACCAGCATGATGCCTTCCGGACTGCGCTGACGGATTTCCTTCATGATGCCCGAGAAAATGGAAACGTTCTTATGAATCAGATCCAGACGTGTCTCCCCTGGTTTCTGGGCGGCGCCGGCAGTAACGACAATGACTGCAGCATCAGCAATATCATCATAGTCACCTGCATAGATGCGCATAGGATGTGTAAGCGCGGTGCCATGGCTGATGTCCATTGCCTCACCTTCCGCTTTATCGTGATTCACATCCAGCAGTACCATTTCTGAAAACAGTCCGCTCTGCATGAGAGCAAACGCACTTGTAGCTCCGACAAAACCGCAGCCGATCACGGCTACCTTTCGATGATTGACACTCATATGATATGGTCTCCTTCCGTAAGATTCTTATGTTTTTATTATAAAGGATTTCTGTGCTAAACCCGTAAAAAAAGCAACTGTTCTTTCGAAACAGCTGCTTTTGTAATATCCGTTATTACTCCTGAGTGGTATCGTTGGAGAACTCGAGATTCTTGCCGGATTCCTTTGCGAAGACGTGTGCAACATCGCCGCCGAATGTAAATTCAATCGGGGAACCTATTGCGAATGTCTTGTTTCCCTTGAGATCCAGTGTCGGAACAATGATGACACCGTCTTTGCCCAGCGCATTGATGTGCAGATGCACGGAAGAACCCATCAGCTCGGATACGTCTACCGTTCCCTTGATCATCTTTCCCGGAACTTCCTTCAGACTGATATGCTCCGGACGGACGCCAACGATGATATCCTGCTCACCAACTTTGTGATCAGCCAAATTCTTCTGTTTTTCAGCAGGGAGCTCGATTACAGCATCTTCAACCTGAACGCTGTACTTGCCTGCTGCATTCTTAAGCAGTTTGCCATCATAGAAGTTCATCTGCGGAACGCCAATGAAGCCTGCTACAAACATGTTGACCGGGCTGTCATAAACTTCCTGCGGTGTGCCGATCTGCTGGATGACACCGTCTTTCATAATGACGATACGATCACCGAGTGTCATAGCTTCGGTCTGGTCGTGTGTGACATAGATAAATGTCGCATGAATTCTCTGACGCAGTTTGATGATTTCAGCACGCATCTGGTTACGGAGTTTTGCGTCGAGGTTGGAGAGAGGTTCGTCCATAAGAAGAACCTTCGGTTCACGAACGATCGCGCGGCCGATCGCTACACGCTGTCTCTGACCACCGGAAAGCGCCTTCGGTTTCCGGTCGAGATACTGTGTGATACCCAGGACTTCAGCAGCCTGATCGACTGCACGGTCAATCTGATCCTTCGGTACCTTGCGGAGCTTCAGCGGGAATTCCATGTTCTGACGAACTGTCATGTGCGGATACAGTGCGTAGTTCTGGAATACCATCGCAATGTCTCTGTCTTTCGGAGCGACATCATTCATCAGCTTGTCGTCGATGTAGAGTTCGCCCTTGGAAATCTCTTCGAGACCTGCGACCATTCGCAGTGTTGTGGACTTACCACAGCCGGAAGGGCCTACCAGAACGATAAATTCCTGATCGGCGATTTCCAGGTTGAAGTCCTGAACGGCGAGAACGCCTTCGTCTGTAACCTTGAGGTTTTTGGTGTTGTGCTTCTTTGTTTCACCGCTGTTGGGATAAATCTTTACGATGTGTCTAAGTGAAACTGTTGCCATGTCTTTCTCTACTTGCCCCTTTCTGTATTTAGAATTTAGAAAGAATTCTGAAGTCCCCGCGTCGATAAACCCGCGACCGTTGTTCGCCGTGCTCCGCATACACAGCAGAATCCCGATCGGTTTCACCCAGCTGCAAGACTTACTGGCAAGAGTCTTGATCACGCCGTTTTTGGCAGCGCTTTCAATGGCTCTTATACTGGTATTATACATCCAGGAAAATGGTTGTAAATAATAAACTTTACCGGTTTACTGTTTTTTGATAAAAATCCCTTTAATTCCTCGTATTATTTATAGAAAACCGATTTATTTTTAGGAAACAGAGATTTCTCGTTTTAAATCATGTATTATGTATTTGTATGTATACCCGCGAAGAGCTGAGCATCTATCCGTTTTTCAAGCAGAATCTGGAAGGAAGACGTATTTCCGATGTTCTCGACGGACTTACCGGTCTTGTTTCAAGACCGTTCATGATCGGATTCGTCAAAGACCTGATTGACTCCGGGACTCCGTTTTCCTTTGGCATCCTGGATCTTGATAATTTTAAATATGTAAATGACAACTATGGTCATTCCGTCGGAGACGGTGTTCTGAAAACGGTTGGGGACCATCTTGCATCATTTCTGAAAGATTATGGAATTGCCGGCCGTTTTGGCGGAGACGAATTTGTATTTATCAACTTACGGGATCTTGATTATTCTGCAAAGAAAAAGTTTTGCCTTGATATGTATGGCAACAACACTTATTCCAGTTCATTTTCCGTACTTCGCCGTACGATCAAAGTCGAGGAATTTGAATTGTTTGTGACTGGCACAACCGGTATGGCAAGCTTCCCGGAAGATGCGAAAGATTACGACAGTCTGTTTGCGACAATTGATAAGGCCCTGTACCGGGGAAAAACCAAGGGCAGGAACTGCTATATCATTTATGTTCCGGAAAAGCATGCGAATATCGAGATCCGCAAGCTGCAAAAAAGCTCGCTCTATGAAATCTTTCGAAATATGTCAATTGCGTTTGATTCCTCCCCAACCGTTCTCGGGAAAATGAAAGCGATCATTCATGCGATCGCACAGGATCTGCATCTTACGGATATGTACTACATCGCCCAGGATGGAATGATGCGCAGTGTTCTTAAAGATACCGTCATCGGTCCGGCACAGGATGCCGGAAAGGCCCTGAGCGATGATCTGTTTGCGACAAATCTTCTAGAGAATTTAAACGAAACCTGCCCGATCTTTTTTGATACCCTGCATAAAAATGAGCTTGAAACCATTCTGATTGCAGATGTAAGAGTCGGGCCGAAATCCTTTGGGTATATTCTGTTTGCAGAACCGCGCAGTCTGCGCATCTGGCAGGATAGCGAAATGTCTATTATGTTTTCCATTGCACGCATGCTAGCAGGATTTATGATAGGCAGACACGTCGAAATGATCTGAACGCTCCTCTCCCATTACAAGATGCTTACAAACATCCTGTTCCGGGAGGTTTTTTCTTCTCTTTTTTCAAATGAAAAGATAGAGGTCTTTCCTTTGAGCATAACAATGAGGATTGTGGTCGGAATGAAGCACGTCAACAATCTGTGGGTATATTGCCGATAACAGGCTGTTTTTGCTTATTCGCTGTACGGGCGATTAATGAAGTGCGGATTCTGATCAACTTCAATCTCTGCAAGTTCCGAAGCGCTGTTCGCTTCAAGAATCTTGATAATGGAAGTATTATCAACCGTATCACTGTTTATCAGCCGATCTGAATCTTTCCACTCCCAAAGAGGATTATCCATTCCATTTGACGGACGGTTTGTTGTTGAAATGAATTCTCCAGCTGCAACTTTTATGGTTTCCTTTTCTGCATCGATTGTCTACTTCCCATTTTCATAAAGAACGGTTCCGTCCTTAACAATTGCATTAACAGTTTCTTCTGTGAAATAGACATCAATTCCAGACATGACCGTAAATAGTTTTGACCCTTCTTCGGTAAGTGAATAGTTCAGAAGCCTCAGAAATTCTTCATAAGTCAGTTTGTAAGTATAGATTCTGCTGCCAAAGGGTGATCCGGGGCCTGTCAAGTAGACACCCAAAATATCTAAAGTAATGCCTGCCCAATCGGAGCTGATCCGGTTGGGTTTTTTGATGCGCTCAATTCTGCTAAATACTGTTTGTATTTAACGA